>CADEDX010000090.1:12908-16585 GCA_902826195.1 uncultured Bradyrhizobium sp.
TGTTCATATATGCGGCGGCCAGAGTTGTCGCCATCGTTTCGAACCGATCGCCTACTGTTAGGACGACATCAGGAGCCAATTGTTCAAAAAGCGTCGGCAGTTCGATCAGGCCGAGCCCGGTCGATTTGGCCATCGTCGCGGGCGTCTCGCCCTCGATCAACATCGTTACCCTCGCATGTGGCTTGAAGCCATCCTGCTCGATCAGATTGACCACGGATCCATAGCGATCAAGAACAGCGGACGCGGCGACAATGAGTTGCAGCTCAAGCGCCGGGTGATCCTGAATGGCACGCATTGCGGACTTGATTGAGCTGTAATTCGCTCGGGAGCCGATGACCACGCAGATCTTCCTCTGAATCACGCGAAGTCCTCATTCACGAATTTATGGTCCGCCCGGACAGCCTTGACGAGACGACGTCCAATAAATTCTTGATATTTTGCTGCAGGAATGCCATCGCCGGGCTTCTTAAAGGCCAAGTGATGCATCGCTACGGTTGTATCGGCTGTGATATCCGCCGCAGCAACGATGCTCTTCTCGAAGATCAGCTTCATGCTCGACACCGACGACAAGTCATCCTTGTCGACCGGATTTGTCATCATGCGACCTGTATCCTTGAGCTCACTGCAGAGCTCGCGGAACCTATCCGGCTCCATGCTGTGCTTCGCATCGCTTCCGTACATCAAACGGGAGAATTTAAAGTGCTTCTCGATGACCGTCGCACCTAGCGCAACTGCGGCAATCGGCGCGCTGAAGCCCAGCGTGTGGTCCGAATAGCCAACCGGCAGCCGGTAGCGCTCCTTCATGGCCAACATGACGTTAAGCCCCACTTGCTCGGGCATGCATGGATAAACCGACGTACACTGCAGCACCGTCAGTTCACGGCTGGGCCGCAAGGCTGCTATTGCCGAATCAAGCTCTTCCCAACTGCTCATGCCCGACGAAAGGAAAACGGGCTTACCGGTTTTGGCAACATATTCAAGCAAGGGAATATTGCTGACCTCGCCCGAAGGAATCTTATATGCGCTAACACCCACCTTCTCCAGCAGATCGACCGCCTCTAATGAGAACGGCGACGAAAGAAAGTCGACATTGCAGGACTTCGCAGCCTTAGCAAGACTTACCCACTGCTCGCGCGAAAACCCAGTTCGTCGAAAATACGCTGCGCGGGGCTCCGCCGAAAAATATGATGGTGATGGCGCATCCAGGAGCGTCTCAGCCTCTGCAATGTGCGTCTGAAACTTGACTGCGTCGGCGCCGCAATCGGCGGCAACTTCAAGTAACCGGCAGGCATTGCCAAATGAGCCATCATGAACAGACCCGATTTCAGCGATAACGTATGGAGTTCTGCGGCCAGCGGACATGAGCACTGCAGCTTTCACGGCGACATAATGGAGACTTCTCGCACACAACCCAACCGCCACGCTCCACTCAAGAGGCATTCCCCCCACCATACGCCGTTCCCGCTGCCCGACAAAGCACAGGCTTATGACATCAAAATCCGCTTCAAGCATCACATATTGCTCATATTTTTTGGATCAAACGCCAGAGCGACACAATGCGGTTGCGCTCGAAGACGACGATCAACGCGACAGCGACGCCAAACACCACACTTCGTGCTTCCAGCGACCATTGATAGAGTTCATTCGCCACGCACAAAGTCGATATGGCGAATAGACCAACAATCACCCACCGATCGTGAAAAACATTGAAATTAGTAAACTTTCGGGCTTTCCACCGCAAATACAAGCGGAACAGCACAGCTTCAGTCAGTAGCACTGCGATTAAGCCCGGCAGTCCGAATTCAATGCCAAATCTAGGATTCATCAAGAAAAGCACGGATCCTAAAGCCACCAAAGACAAGAACGCTCGTGCTTGGCTCGCGGCTTTGGCGCCTCCTCGTGCATAAACTACCGCATTCTGAACTCGTCCCGATACACCAATCAAAGTAAGATTGACCAACCAAGGTATCATGGCGGCCGCCGGCGTTAATTTTCCGCGAGTAAGCAATTCAACAATGTCACTGCCGAAGCAAACAGCACCGATTCCAAACAGAGTTAGGGCGATGTGAACCCAAGTCCATATGTAGACAGTTTTCACAAATTGGCCGCCGTCTTCACGCGCCTCTTCGAGGGATGTTGACCACACATTGTGTGAAACGGCGTTCGTTGTTGTCAGGAGCATCCCATAATATAGACGTGCGTGACTGTAGTAGCCTAAGGCCGCCACGCTTAGGCTTGCTGCAATCACGCTATTCTCACCGACGCCACGAATACCGTCGCTAAATCCCGCAAATGCAGAAGTTGGCGTATGATCCCGTGCAATTGCCAACCACCGTCTGCTTGGTCGGGCCCAAGGTTCGCGCCCAAGAGACACTGCCGCGATCGTTAGCGAAGCCAGCTGCCCGGCGACAGCACCGGCGAAAATGGCTGCCAGGTGCCAATGCAGAATGAAAAGACAAATTAACGTCGTTAGGAACGCTCCAAGAGCTTGACTGGCAATCTGAGCCGCGATCGCGTTAGCGCGACCACTTACCGACAGAATCGCCGTTGCTGCGATGGAGAGCGACCGTAACGGTATGAAAGCTACCAAAATGGCAGTAATCTTGCAATTAAACTCTTCTGCGGCGGCCCGGACAACGAATGGCACCATCAATGGCCAAACCAAAGCAAAAGCAACCGCAAGGGTCAAACTCAGCGAAAATGTGACCAACAAAAAGCTAGCAAGCATGCGTCGGCGCTCACCTGGTGCTGTAACGCCGTAGTAAGTGTGCAAGGCCAGCGACCCACCTCCGTCGCTAACAGCGTTCACAAATGCCGCGACCGACATCATCAGGGCAAAATAGCCAAAATCCGCCGCGGTCAGCACAGTCGTCGCAAAAGGCAAAATGGCGATCGACAGAACGATCTGCAGAGCGGTCGCTGCCAGAAAGAGAAGTATGCGCCCAGCAAGTTTCCCCCTGATCAAAGCGATAAGCTTACGCATCACAGCGAAGCCTTAATCGCATCATCAGGCCCCGAACGGAGTGATTCACCTCGCGTGCGATACGTCGAATATGAACTGCCATCGAATTTGGACGAACGAAATGCGAATTCGTTCGGATCCAATGCGAGCTCATGCAACAACAGCCGACGCGCGAGTATTGACTTCGATCAGAACCTGAGAGCCATCCGCGCTGGCGGCTAAGACGCGCCAGTCCCTCAGTTTATAGAGCGCTATAAACTCGTACCATGCCTTGAACTCATGGTTTGCCGAATAAAACTCATCGAACAGGATTAGATAGCGGTGTTTGAGACGACCGCACACCGTATCCAGAACAGGGCGAGTCGACATGTAGAGGTCTGCGTCGAAATGAACCAGACGCAAGTCGTCAAGGCACTCATCCTTCAAAAACCTCGGCAACGATTCGCTGAACAAACCGGATTCGATTCTAACATTTGGTTGCGGTGGAGACGGAAAGGCAATCCCACGGGCAGCATCGTCAATAACTCTCTGGCGCATTTCGGGCGAATCGTCCCAAAGAGCCGCTGGCGCACCAAACCCTTTGATTGATCCTGCCGGGAGACGATCCCAAGACTCAGGCAACCCCTCAAAACAATCGAAGCCGCACAGGCGAATCTTTGGAGGTAAACGATCGACGAAATACTTTAGCCAACCGCCGTTGTTGGTCCCGAACCCG
>CADEDX010000091.1 GCA_902826195.1 uncultured Bradyrhizobium sp.
CAACACGCTGCTGCTCGGCGCCGTCGGGCTGCTGCAGTTCGAAATCGTCGCGCAGCAGGGGCAGGCAGAACGGATAGGCCTCGCGGTCGATGATCTTCGAGGGTTCGAGCCAGATGCGCTTGAGGTAGGGCGCCGGCAGGTTGATCGGTCGGTTGCGTCGTGAAGTCACGTGCGCGGGTCCGGTGGAACAACCCCGCATTCTCTGCATATATTCAGATCGTCACGCAACCCCAGATCGCAGTCGCTCGCTGCGAGGAATACCCATGCCCTCCACCGCTTACACTCTCTTCCGCAACGCTATTCTCAACGAGCAGCAGGTTGTCTGCGTCTACGACGGGCGCTTCCGCGAATTGTGTCCGCACATCATCGGCACCAACAAACGCGGCGAAGAGGTCGTGCTGGCCTGGCAGTTCGGCGGCGATAGCTCGGGGCCGCTGCCGCAATGGCGATGCCTCAAGCTCGTCAATGTCAGCGAGGCACGTTCGCGCGAAGGTCGCTGGCATGAAGGCGCTTCACATCAAATGACGCAGACCTGCGTCAGCGGCATCGATCTCGATATCAACGTTCACGTTCGCAGGCGGCAGTGAAGCGCGAACGCTGTTGTAGAATGCGGAGCGTAATGTTCGGATACGCGCAACCGCCACAGTGCGACAATCTGTCCCTCACTGCGAGCACTGCCGCACCATCCACAATTCACGATCGCCACAATGCATCGCTTCGTCGATTTGCACGCGCAATGCCGCCGATGCGCCGCAAAATCCGGACGCTGCGCGCGCGATCACTTCGAACGAAGACAAATGTCACGCTCTCCGCAAATCGCGAACGCATTCACGCCACAACTCGTCGCACCGCCGTCGAATTAGCAACCTTGCCGCGCCAATGCATGGTCGCGCTTCAGTCCAATTTTTGCCGGCATACAAATCGTATGGTTAACCCGCAAGCAGGCGTTCTCACACCTGCTCAGACGTCGCTTGCAGACAGCTCATTGGGGGGCGCGTTCGCGCCCGCTTTCACATCGATACGTCACCATGCCGGTGCGATCGGTTCGCTATCGAGCCCGCAAGGGGGTTTGTACGAGTGTTCAACTTTAGGGGACAGACTATGAAACAACTACTTCTCGCTGGTGTGGCGGCCGTTTCGGTCGCGAGCGCAGCCTCGGCTGCCGACATGCAGGCGCGTCCTTACAAGGCCCCTCCTCCGGCGGCGATGGTTTCTCCAGCATATAACTGGTCCGGCTTCTATATCGGCGCGATGGGCGGCTATGGTTGGGGAAACAACGCGGGCAGCGGTGGCTTCGGCGGTGGCACCATCGGATACAACTGGCAGTTCCCCGGCAGCCAGTTCGTGTTTGGTGTCGAAGTCGACGCGGCCGGCGCCAGCATCAAGGACAGCTTCACCGAGGACCAGGGCGGTATTCTGGTCACGCAGGACTCCAAGATCAATTCGTTCGGAAGCGTGACCGGCCGCGCCGGCTTCGCGATGGATGCGGTGCTTCTGTACGCCAAAGGCGGCTTTGCGTGGGGCAACAACAAGTCCACCATTTCAGCGCCGGCACTTGGCATTGTGTCTTCGGATAGCCAGACTCATACCGGCTACACGCTCGGTGGCGGCGTCGAATACATGTTCTCGCCAAGTTGGTCGGCCAAGGGCGAATACATGTACACCAGCCTCGGCAGCGAGAACTACAATCTGTTGGGCGACTCGCTGCCTTCCGGCAACATCGACTTCCACACCATCAAGGTCGGCGTGAACTATCACTTCAGGTAATCGTCGCCGTGAACCACGCGTCCCAGACCGCGTATCAACAATCGTCACCCGCGAAAGCGGGTGACTCACTGTTGCAAAGCCGCCAGCCCCAGGCCTGAGCAAAGGCCTTTGTGTGAGCGACATCCAATGGCGAGCGCGAATGCGCGCCCGACAACGAACTCCGTTTGCCGGTGAGCTACGCCGATCTCCTCGACGAAATGTCCGACGCAACGCCGTAGCACGGCCTCGTGCACCGTTGCCGCTTTTCAAAAACTCAGACCACCTCGAGCACCAGCTCCATCGTCATCAGCACCGGATTGTCGCCGCGCATTAGCCGGCCCTCCGCAACGCCGCCGAGATAATCCACCAGCGCGATATCGAGCTCCGACTGCAGCGTGCCATCAGCGATGGGCGCAATTCCGCCGGACTTGATCGCAAGCTCGGTCGCAAACGGCACCACGGTCCGCCCGTCCGCAAAATGCGCGCCGATGGTGGAGCCGACACCGCCATGGATCCGCGCGCGCAGAATGCCGTGCTGCCGGCAGAACGTTTCCAGCGCCGCGGCAACATCCTGATTCGGCCGTAGCCGAATCGCGAAGGCGCGACGCTCGGCCGTCACATTCGTGCCGGCACGCGCGACCGGCCCGAACAGTTTGAAATTGGTCTCCGAATCAGGTTCGGCCGTGAAGACGGCGCCATCGATGCCGAACGCTTGCACCTCGAACGATTCGGCGACGATGCTCTCTTCAGGCAGAATGTGACCGCCGTGCAGATGGCCGTCGGTCTCGGTCCACAGGCCGTGGCAGTGGAAAAACGGCACACCGTCGCGCTCGCCAAGCGTCATCGCGCCGCATTTCAGCCGCATGACTCCGGATGGCCGAAACGTGTCGCTGTAGAACGCCGCATTGGCGCCGGTCTTCGACAGCGCCGGCATCACATAGGCAAACGGCCCCAGAGCCCCTTCCCGCATCCCCAGCACGCCGCCCGTAAACCCGGCCTCGGCGAATCCACGGCGCGCAGCCTCCAGCAACGGCAGGCCGGCGGCGAGCGTGAACGAAAACGCCCGGCCCCGCGCCTCGACCCATTGGATGCGTTCGGGCGCGGCCGGGCCGGGCTGCTCAACTTTGCGCATCGGTCATCAGCCCGTCGACTTCGCGACGAGTTCGAGCAAGCCCCGCGCCTCGAGCTCGTCACGCACCAGCCGCTTCGGAATCTTGCCGTAGCCTGATTTCGGCAACGCCTCCCAGAAGAAGAAGCGTTTCGGCATCTTGTAGCGCGGCACTTTTGGCGACAGGAACGCCGCCAGCTCCGCCTCGCTCACTTTGGCCGCACCCTCGCGCGCAACGCAGACGGCGACGCCGACCTCGCCCCAGAACGGGTCGGGCACGCCGAGCACGGCAACCTCGCCGATCGCGGGATGCGTGAGAATCTTCTCCTCGACCTCGCGCGGATAGATGTTGGAGCCGCCCGAGATGTACATGTCGGAAGCGCGGCCCGTGATGTAGACAAACCCTTCCTCGTCCATATGGCCGAGATCGCCGGTGCGAAACCAGCCGTCGCGAAACGCCTTTGCGTTGGCCTCAGGGTTGTCGTAGTAGCCCACGAACACGGCGGGGCCGATCACGCAGATCTCGCCGGTCTCGAACGGTTTGAGTTCGCGCCCGTCGTCGCCCTGGATCGAGACCTGCATGCCCGTACGTTCGAAGCCACAGGTGCCGATGCGGGCCTGCCGACCGTCCTCGGGATCGTGCAGACTGGTCGGCATGACCGTGATGTTGCCGGTGACTTCGCCGAGCCCAAAATATTGCACCAGTACCGGGCCCAGCTTTTTCAGCGCCGCCTTCTGGTCCTCGCGATACATTGGCGCGCCGGCATAGATCACGTAGCGCAGCGAGGAGTGGTCGTATTTGTCGACCGCGGGATGTTCGACCATCATCTTCAAAATGGTCGGCACGGTGAACATGTTGCTCACACGATGCGTTTCGATCAGGCGGAACGCTTCGGCGATATCGAATTTTTCGGTCGGCAGCAGGATGGTCGGCACACCGCGCGCGGCCTGCATGAGCTGGTGCACGCCGGCGCCGTGCGACAGCGGCGCGACCACCAGCGAGGCGTCGCTCTCCGTGGTGCCGGGCGTCAGGTCGGCCAGGTGATTGGTCACCACAAAGGCCATCTGGCCATGGGTGAGCACCGCCGCCTTGGAGCGGCCGGTGGTGCCGGAGGTGAAGAAGAACCAGCAGGGATCGTCGTAATCGACCGCGGCGTTTTCGACGTTGGCACCGGCGTGCGACGCGATCAGCTCGCTCACCGACCGCTCGCCGAACGTGCCCTCACCGATGCGCCAGACGAATTCGAGCGCGGGATTGGCCGCAGCGGTCGCATGATCTGGAAAATCGCCGTGACACAAAAACCCTTTCGCCCCGGAGGCGGAGGCGAGATAAGCAACCTCGTCCGGCATCAAGCGGAAATTTGTCGGCACCCAAACGGCCCCCAGCCGGAACGCCGCGAACATCGACCAGAACATCTCGTCGCCATTCTTGGAATGGACCAGAAGGCGGTCGCCCTTGACAATGCCGCGCGCGGCGAGGCCTGCCGCCAGCGCCGAGACGTGGCCGTCGATCTCACGCCAAGTCCAGGATCTGTCACCCCAGATGAAGCCAGTGCGACCGCCATGGCGACGGGCATTCTGGGTCAGCATGTGCGCGAGATTCATCACCCGGCGCGACATCCGCGACAGGCCGCCGCGCGGAACGGGAATCGTCATGGTTTCAGACACTGGGAATTAACCTGCACTTTCGAACAACAGACGTGGAACAGACCGCCGCAACGATAGCAGAAAGCCTGCCGCCTGCTCAAATTCGTGCGCCGGCTTCAGCGCACGCCGGTACCCTTGCAGCGCTGGCACTTGACCACCCGGTCGCCCTTCTTCAACAGGCCCTTGCCCTCGCAATTCTTGCACTTCTGCTTCTTCTTGATGTTGGGGCCTTTTTCATTGGCCATGGTGATCTCCCGGCAAGCGTTGCGCGCATCACCATAGCCTGCCCCGCACTCCCGTCCATAAGCCGCACCGACGATTCAAGGGATCACCATGATTACCCGCCGAAAGCTGATCTTGTCTGGCACCGCCGCCCTGCTGGCCGGCGTCCTGCCGCGCCACGTGGGGGCGGCCGACGATCCTGTCGGCATCCTGACCGCGATCTACGCCCGCGTCGCCGCGGGCAAGGGCGATTCCGGCGGCACATTCGTGATCCAGAAGGCTGCCCGAACAAAGTACCTGTCGAACGGGCTCGCCTCGCTATGGGCCAAAGCAGACGCCCGTACGAAGAAGGGCGACAGCGGGCCGGTCGATTTTGACCCCGTCACCAATTCGCAGGATCCCGACTTGAAAGCGTTCAAGGTTGAAGCTGGCAGGCAGGAAGCCGACAAGGCGACCTTGGCCGTCACGCTCGAAAGCCATCAGGCGGAAGCGCGCGCCAATCCGGCTGACAAGACCATCCGCTACGACTTCGTCCGCGAGGCCGGCCAGTGGAAGATCGACGATATCAAAGGCGCCGTCGATGGCAGCCCATGGTCGATCCGCGCCCTGCTCGCCGCTTCACTCAAGTAGATTACTGGGGATGCTTGGTCAGTTCCTTCTCGCTCAACCGCCAATCCTGCCAGAGCTGAAGCGCACCCAGCAGGGAGACAATGGCACCGAGCGTGATGTGCCAGGCCCTGAGCGCCTCGTCTCCGGAATATCCAAGGATCAGCGGTGAGGCGATCAGCCAGAGGCCGAACGCGATCTCGCCCACCTCCTCCCAGCGCTGCAGCGCGACATATTCGAGCTGACCCAACCCGAACACCAGCATGCCGACCACGAATGTATTGAGGATCATGATGCCCCGTTCGGCATCCATCACGTCATGGCTGGAGAACGGAAACCACGGCGATACCACGATCAGCACGCCCAGCAGCATGCCGAGCCAGTCTTCCCACGTGCGATGCTTGCGGATGAAACCAAAGCCCGACATGGCAGACCTCCCCAGAAAAGAGGCACACGTCAACGACCGCGATCACAGCATGTTCGACTTGCGCCAAGACCCGGCCGCCGCGGCGGCGTATGTCATGAAAAACACCTAGGCGGCCGGTCAGCCGTTGCAAGTTCCACGTGCAAAGATCTTGCGCGCTACGCTTGCGGATGGCCGTCGTTGCGCTGCACCAAACGTGCGGAAACCGGCAATCGCGCCAACCCTATCACCGGTTTGCGTCACGGGATCCATGCCCCTACATCAAATGGCAACTCATTCGGGGATCTCCATGGCCGCCGTTCGCGACAACAAGGCTCAAAATCGCTTCGAACTCGACGTGGAGGGCACGGTGGCATTTGCGAATTATCGCCTCACGCCCGCGGCGGTCATCATCACCCACACCGAAACGCCACGTGCGCTGCGCGGCCGCGGCATCGCTTCCGAACTGGTCAAGGGCGCGCTCGAACTGATCCGCGCCGACGGCCGCAAGGTCATCCCCGGCTGCGGTTTTGTGGTGGACTATCTGCGCAAGAACCCGGAGTTCGCCGATCTGACGGGGTGAAGGTTCGCCGCCTCACGTAATCCGGATCGACATGTCCGGCAGGCCTTCGATCTTGCACAGCAGCACGTCGCCCTTCACGACAGGACCGACATTTTCCGGCGTGCCGGAATAGATGATGTCGCCCGGCTTCAGCTCAAAAGCTTCCGACAGCTTGGCGATCTGCTCGGCGACGCTCCAGATCATGTTGCGCAGGTCCGAGTTTTGCTTGACCGTGCCGTTGACCGCCAGCGAGATCGCGCCCTTGGTGAAATGGCCCGTCTTGGCTGCGGGATGGATCGGGCCGAGCACGGCGGAGCGGTCAAAACTCTTGCCGATTTCCCACGGCTTTTTCTCGTCGCCCATCGCCCGCTGCAGATCGCGCCGCGTCATGTCGAGGCCGAGCGCATACCCGTAGACGTGGTCGAGCGCCTGTTCCGGCGAGATATTGCTGCCGCCCGACTTCAACGCCGCCACCAGTTCGACCTCGTAATGATAGTTCTTGGTCAGCGACGGATAGGGATGATCGGCGACCGCGCCGATCGAGACATTCTGGATCGCGTCCGTCGGCTTCTGAAAGAAGAACGGCGGCTCGCGGTTGGGGTCCGAGCCCATTTCGCGCGCATGCGCGGCGTAGTTTCGTCCGATGCAATAGATCCGCCGCACCGGAAACGCGTCGGTCTCACCCACGATCGGGATGGTGGTGGTACCAACCGGGAAAATCGATTTCGGTCCGGCCTGCGCGGCAGCCTCGCCGCCTTGCACGGCCGTACCGGCCAGCGCCAGCGCGCCCGTTGCCAAAATGGTCCTGCGATCGACATCGCTCATGGGCGTCCTCCTTGGATGGTCTTTTGTCCGGCGGTATCTACAGCTTCTTCGCGGCAAAGTGGATAGCGTTTGCGCTTTGTTGCGTCGCAACCGCACCAAAACAAAAGGCCCGCGTCGCCGCGGGCCTCTGCATTTTCAAACCCGGAAAAGCGTCAGTGCTTGATCTCGGGCGGCAGCTTGCCGCCATTGGCGGCCAGCTTGGTCATGACCTGCTTGTGCAGCCAGATATTCATGCTGGCTGAATCGTTGCTGTCGCCGGTATAGCCGAGCTCCTTGGCGAGTTCCTTGCGCGCCGCAAAACTGGAGTCGATGTCGAGCGCCTTCATCAAGTCGACGATCGAGGTGCGCCATTCCAGCTTCTCGCCTTTGGCCTTCACCGCCTGATCGAGGATGGGGGCGACGTCGACGGTCGCCGCTGCCGGTGCAGCAGCACCGCCGGCCGATCCCGCGCCTGCAGCCGCGCCGCCAGCAGCCGGCGCGGCGTCCGCCTTGGTGCCGAAAATCGCGCCCATGATTTTTCCGAAAATGCTCATCGTTCGCTCCTAATGAAATTGAGGGTGGGGTGTATCTCTTGCGGGACCGTCCGATCGGCAGCGCCACGCCGGGATCACCAGCAAGTCTAGCCAGACGGGCGAAGCTTGGCCAATGAAACATTCACCGAAGCGTGAGTGAGTTCGCCGCTGTTTGGGAGTACGCTGTTCACTCAGTTAGCGACACGGCCGGTTCCATGCGCGTCTGGCCTTATCGCGATCATTCTAGGAAGCGGCGCGTTTGCGTCTTTCGTTGGCGCAATGCGACCGCGAGGGAGTCAGCGACTATGGCCACATTTCACGGCAACGTCACACCAATGGCGCAAAGCGGACCGAAAGCCGCAGCGCCGGTCATCCGAGCCATCGGCCTGACGGAATTGCATCGGGCCCTGCAGCGCGGCTGGGAAGACTTCAAAGCCGTTCCGAGCCACGCCATCATCCTGTGCATCATCTATCCCGTGCTCGGCTTGATGCTGGCGCGCGCGGTACTCGGTTATTCGGTGTTGCCGTTGCTGTTTCCGCTCGCCGCGGGTTTTGCCCTGCTCGGCCCGTTTGCTGCGCTAGGTCTCTACGAAATGAGCCGCCGCCGCGAACGCGGCGAAGAGGCCAGCGCCTGGGACGCGCTGGAGGTCGTGCGCTCGCCATCGTTCGGCGCGATGCTCGGCTTGGGCGTGCTGTTGCTCGCGTTGTTCGTGACGTGGGTAGCGACCGCACAGGCAATCTACATCGCCGCATTCGGCTATGCCGGCGCGACCGGCTTTACAGATTTCGCTCTACGCGTGCTGACGACGCCGCAAGGCTGGTGGATGATCGTGGTCGGCTGCGGCGTCGGATTTCTGTTTGCCCTTGTCGCGCTGTGCGTCAGCGTGGTGTCGTTCCCTCTAATGCTGGACCGCCATGCCGGCGCCGGCGGTGCCATGGTGACCTCTCTGCGCGCCGTTGCACACAATCCGATACCGATGGCGGCATGGGGGTTGATCGTGGCGATGCTGCTGGTGGCGGGAACGCTGCCGGCGTTCATCGGCCTCGCGGTCGTTATTCCCCTGCTCGGCCACGCCACCTGGCATCTCTATCGAGAGGTCATCGAGCCGGAGCTCAATCCACAGCCGCTTCCGCCACGCCCGCACCGCGAGCGCAAGCCGGCGGCGGATTTCCCGGCAAATCTATTCCCGTGGCGGAGCAAGGATAGCGCGTAGGCTGACGCCGCCACCCGATGATCACACCGCAGGTCACAGACCGGCGGTGTGGTCTTTCACCGCCTGCTAACGATGAATGAGCGTCTTCGGCAGAAAGGAAGCGAAGGCTGCGACATCAGCCTTGTTTTGGCCGATCTTGCTCCGAACATTCGACATCACGTGGACACTAACCATCGATGATGCACCGAATCCTGGAGTCGACGGCCCGATGATTTCTCGTCTTTCCCTGCGTGCCCTGACCCTGGGTGCCCTGCTGCTGAGTTCCGTGGCGCCTGCATTGGCGGCGCCCTGCGGCACGGGCCCGTTCGAAACCTGGCTGGAAGATTTCAAGAAGGAAGCGGCGGCCAAGGGGATCTCGGCGTCTGCCATCCAGGCTGGCCTGACCGGCGTCACACTCGACAAGAGCGTGCTGGCGCGCGATGCCTCACAAAAGGTCTTCAGCCAGACGTTCGAGGAATTCTCCGGCCGCATGGTACCGCCGCGGATGACCCGCGGCTCCAACATGCTCAAGCAATATGGTTCGGTGCTCGGCCGCATCGAGGAGAAGTATGGCGTGCCCGGCGAATTGCTGGTGGCGATCTGGGGGCTGGAGACCGACTACGGCGTCAACATCGGAAAATTCCAGACGCTGCGCGCGCTGGCGACGCTGGCCTACGATTGCCGTCGCACCGACCTGTTCAAGGCCGAACTGATGGACGCGCTGCGCATCGTCGAGCGCGGCGATATCGCGCCGCAGGATCTGCGCGGCGCATGGGCGGGCGAAATCGGCCAGACCCAGTTCATGCCGTCGTCCTACATCAAATATGCCGTCGATTTCGACAGCAACGGCCGGCGCGATCTGTTGCGCAGCGCTCCGGATGTGCTGGCCTCGACCGCGAACTTCCTCGCCGGCCACGGCTGGAAACGCGGCAAGGAATGGGAGCCCGGCAGCGACAATTTTGCGGTCATCAAGGAGTGGAACAAGAGCGAGGTCTACGCTAAAACCATCGCCTATTTCGCAACCCAGCTTTCGCGCGCGCCGTGACGACAAACGCGACAAGCAACCATTCAAAGGGCCGGCCGCGATAGCCGGCCCGGCCCTTTGCCATCCAACTATTTCATGGTGCCGGCCTGCCTCGCCGCCTGGCGACTTGAGCCTTGGCCGACACAAGAATACGAAAACAACCCCATGCAAAGTAGAACGGGGGTGAACCCTTGCCGCGCACGAGTCAAAAGCCGATCCGTCAGGCGCGGGCTTCCGACTCGAGACAACCGGATCATATAAATGATTTTTAGTTCATTTGTTCGAGTCCGCATGCATGTGATTCGTGCATAATAGACTTCCAAAAAGTTCAACAAAATCGCACATTTTTGCCACTGCGAAGAGCAGCTCTATCGAATTTGGTTCCCGCCATAGCCTTTTATCGGTTTGGTAAATTCGATCACGAAAATTCAAAAATCCTGCACTTTTACGGCATTTGTTGTGTGTTTGTCACGCACGCATGACCGTGCGGGCCGTTCGACCTGACCGCCACATTCAAAGGTTAAGCCGATCTTACCAATGCCATGCATCTGAGGCTTAGCTGCATCGCAACATAGGAACTTCCGCATTGCGGCATCTCGGCTATATTCATTTCATTGATGAGGCCAAGCGCAAAGGCTGAATCTGAACTTCAAGGAGACTACCATGCTACTCTCGCTCATCCGCATGATCCAGGCGTTCCGGGATTATCAGCGCAATGTCAGCGAACTGTCCCAGCTCAGCGATCGCGAACTGGCCGATATCGGCCTCGATCGTGCGGACATTCCGCGCGTTGCAGCCGGCAACTACGCCCACTGATTGCTGTTCTGCCGCCTGACGAACGGATAACGCCCGCCACGCTGCGGGCGTTGTCGTTTCTGCCCTCGGTTCGAGGCGTTTTATTCGACGCCAACCGGTGCGTTTGGGACGAAAACGCGCTAACGCTGCGCGCATGATTTCCTCCACGCCCCAGACAGAAACCGTCCATGTGATCGGCGGCGGCCTCGCCGGCTCGGAAGCCGCCTGGCAGCTCGCCAATGTGGGCATCCGCGTCGTG
The DNA here is from genome assembly GCA_902826195.1 of uncultured Bradyrhizobium sp. Lineage (GTDB taxonomy): Bacteria > Pseudomonadota > Alphaproteobacteria > Rhizobiales > Xanthobacteraceae > Bradyrhizobium. The sequence goes on from CADEDX010000091.1 coordinate 10,903, forward strand.
CTGCACGAGATGCGCCCCTCGCGGATGACCGAGGCCCACCGCACCGAAGGCCTGGCCGAACTGGTCTGCTCCAACTCTTTCCGCTCCGACGACGCCGCCAACAACGCTGTCGGCCTGCTGCATGCCGAAATGCGCCGGCTGGGCTCCCTGATCATGCGCTGCGCCGACGCCAACCAGGTGCCCGCGGGCGGTGCGCTGGCGGTCGACCGCGACGGGTTTTCCGCTGCCGTCACCAAGGCCCTGCACGACCATCCCCTGATCGAGATCGACCGCAGCGAGATCGCCGGCCTGCCGCCCGCCGAATGGGGCAATGTGATCGTCGCAACCGGCCCCCTCACCTCCACACAGCTTGCCGAAGCGATCCGCGAACTGACGGACGAGAATGCGCTGGCCTTCTTCGATGCCATCGCGCCGATCGTGCACAAGGATTCCATCGAAATGTCAGTGGCGTGGTTTCAGTCGCGCTACGACAAGGTCGGGCCCGGCGGCACCGGCGCCGACTACATCAACTGCCCGATGACGAAAGAGCAGTACGACACCTTCGTCACGGCGCTCCTGGCCGGCGAGAAGGTCGACTTCAAGGACTGGGAGACCAACACGCCCTATTTCGACGGCTGCCTGCCGGTCGAGGTGATGGCCGAGCGCGGCCACGAGACGCTGCGGCACGGCCCGATGAAACCGGTCGGACTGACCAACCCGCACGATCCGACCGTAAAACCCTACGCCATCGTGCAGCTGCGCCAGGACAACAAGCTCGGCACACTCTACAACATCGTCGGCTTTCAGACCAAGCTGAACTACGGCGCGCAGCAGCGCGTATTCCGCACCATTCCGGGTCTCGAGAACGCCGAATTCGCCAGGCTCGGCGGCCTGCATCGCAACACCTTCCTGAACTCGCCAAAGCTGCTCGATGGCCAGTTGCGGCTTCGCGCGCAGCCAAGGCTGCGATTTGCCGGCCAGATGACGGGCTGCGAGGGTTACGTGGAATCCGCCAGCATCGGCCTGATCGCAGGACTCTATGCCGCGGCGGACGCGCGCGCGCAGTCGCTGGAGCCGCCGCCCGCCACCACGGCGCTGGGCGCGCTGCTCGGCCATATCACCGGCGGGCATATCGAGACCATTGAGGCCGGAACGCGCTCCTTCCAGCCGATGAACATCAATTTCGGGCTATTCCCGCCACTTGCGAGCGTGCCGACCAAAAAGCCCGACGGCACGAGGCTGCGCGGCAACGAGAAGACGGTAGCCAAGAAGCAGGCGCTCAGCGCCCGGGCACTGGCCGATCTCGATCGCTGGATCGCCGATCATCTGCGCATAGCGGCAGCGGCGTAACATCATGGGTTTGCCGAAAGAGGATGCCGACACCCTGTCGGCGCGCTGGACCGAAGGCGTGCTGCTCAAGCGTGACGTGTTCTCGACCGTCGAGCGCGGCCGTTTCCGCGACGATTCCGGCGAGGTCGACGCGGTGCTGCGCCGGCTCGACCAGGTGCCGGTCTGGTCCTATCCGCTCGCCCGCCATCTGTTCGCCCGCGAACGCCGCGCGCTGACGCTGGCACGCGATCTCAACGTCGGCCCCAAATTGCTGTGGGCCGGCCGGCAGGCACTGGTGCGCGGCTTCATCGACGGTGTCGCGCTTCATCAGGCCAAACCCCATGGCGACCTCGCCTATTTCCGCTCCGCCAAACTCGCCCTGCGAAAACTTCACCGCGCCGGCATCTGCCACAACGATCTCGCCAAGGAACAGAACTGGCTGCGCGGCAGCGACGGCCGCGCCTACGTGACCGACTTCCAGCTCGCTGCCTGCTTCAAGACGCGAAGCCGCCTGTTCCGGATCGCGGCCTATGAGGATCTTCGCCATCTGCTGAAGCACAAGCGCAGCTACGCGCCGCAGGCACTGACCGCGATGGAACGCAAGATTCTGGCGCGCAAATCCGTCGTCGCCAGCGTCTGGCTGAAGACCGGCAAGAAGGTCTATCAGGCGATTACCCGCGGCCTCTTCAACTTCACCGACCGCGAAGGCGGTGGCCGAAGGCTGGTCAACGACGCGCCGGTGCTGATCGATCTGATCCGGAAGAATCCAGAGGTGCGCGACACCGCCATTGTCGCGTTCGCCGATCGCCGCAGCGGCGTCGGGCTGTATGCCTTCGTCGAGGCCGACCAGGTCGCGCTGGAGAAGCAGTTGCGCAGCGAATTGTCCGCCGCCAAGGGCGTCAAGCCGCCGGAGCACATCCAGGTGGTCCATGCCCTGCCGCGCGACGCCGCCGGCAAGCCGCGCACCGAGATATTGCAGCTCGTCGCCATGAACCAGGTCGATCTGATCGAGCCGCTGCTTCACAACGAGATCGACCGCGCGTTTCTAAAGGACATTCTGGAGAGCCGGAAGAATTTGCGGGATCGGTTCAATTTCGAGAACGCGGAAATGGATAGGCCGTCGAATTAATTCCGGTTGTCGTCACCCGCCTTGTGCGCGATTGCGCACTGGGGCGGGTGACCCAGTATTCCAGAGACGCTCGAGATTAACGGACAGGCCGCGCCGTACTGGGTACCCCGCCTTCGCGAGGTACGACGGGCGGAGTGCAACCCTACCCGCCAAACTCCTTGCTTCGCGATGCGCGCCACAGCGTCCACAACGTCCGCAGCCGCGACCTGGGCTGCAGCGCGAACGGGTCGAAGTCGGTCCGCGCCATCCGCGCCAGGTCGCGGCGCACCAGCGCCAGCGGCAGGAATATCGGGCGCACCTGCCGCGGCAAATGCGCGAGCAGGTCGAACGCCGTATCGAGATGCTTTCTGGCCTCTCCCGCCAACTGATCGATCGCCGCACGCGCCCGCAGCGTTTGCTTGCCGGAAAATATCTCTTCCATCCCGCTGCCGTGCTGCTGCAGAAGCTGCAGCGGCAGGAACAGCTGTCGCCTTGCGGCATCGAACGGCAATGCCGCGATCACCTGTGCCATGCCCTGGGCGAGGCCGGCATGGCGGGCGAGATGGTCGGTTACGGCCGACGGCGGCTCCAAAATCCGCGCACCGAGGGAGAACAGCGCCGAGGCCGTGTCGGTGGCATAGCCTTCCAGCGCCGCCATTGACGGCATCGGATCGTTGTAGAGATCGAACTGATGCTCCTCGATCAGCCGCAACAGCGGTTCGGCCGGCAGTCGGTATTCGCTGGTGGTCTGCAGCAATTGGGCGGCGACCGGATTGCCCTCGACATCGCCATGGCCTGCGCCCGTCAGCATGTCGGTCCACCATTGCATCCGGATCTCCCCGGGCACGGGCTGGCTGACCTGGTCGCGCACCCGCGATATCTCGACATTGAAGGCGTAGATCGACAGCAGCGCGCGGCGCTGGGCCTGCGCCAGGAACAGCGTCGCGGCATAGCGGGGGAAATCATGCGTGCGCACCAGGTCGGCGCAAAACGCGGCTGACTCCTTCGACGTCGCCGCCTCGCTCATGGCACCGCGATCAGCGCCGCCGCGACACGCCGGCGCTCGCCCAGCATGACATTATAGGTGCGGATCGCCGGCCCGGTTTGCATCGCATCCAGCACCACGCGCACCGCCCGCAGCGCCTCGCGGAGCCCTCGCGGCGGCAGCCAGACTTCGGTGCCGGTGCCGACGATCAGCGTGTCGATCGCATTGGCGGCCTTGAAGACCCGATCCAGCGAATATTCGTCAATTTGGGATGGCTGGGTCACGTCCCAGGCCCAGATCGCATCCGGCAGGCAGAGCAGCGAGCCGCGATGCGACATGTCGGCGAAGGCGAAGCCGCCCTTGCCGTAGGCTTCGATCGGTGCCGACCTCGGAAGATGGGGAGTGCCCGACGAACTGGTTGTCATTTTGGGCACGATCCTTGTCCGAAAACCGGTTCCCACCCTCGGGTCAAGCCCGAGGGCATGCTTTTCGGACCGTGCCCTACTTCTTCGCTGGCTTGTCCGGCGCGTCGCGGTGCTCGCCGACGCCGAGATAGATCAGGATCGGCGCAGCGATGAAGATCGAGGTGTAGGTGCCGACCAGCACCACGCCGAACATCATGACCGCCGTAAAACTGTGGATCGCATGGCCGCCGAACACTAGCAGCGCCAGCAATGCCAGCGTCACCGTGACGTGGGTGATGATCGAGCGCGACAATGTCGAATTGATGGATTCGTTCAAAAGCTGCGGCATCGGCATTTTCTTGTAACGCCGCAGCATTTCCCGGATCCGGTCGTAGATGACGACGGTGTCGTTCAGCGAGTAGCCGAGAATGGTCAGCAATGCCGCGATACTGGTGAGGTCGAAGTCGACCTGCGAGATCGACATGAAGCCGATCGTCAGCACGATGTCGTGGACGTTGGCGATCATGGCGCCCAGCGCGAACTGCCATTCGAACCGGAACCAGAGATAGATCAGGATCGCGAAGATCGCGAGCATCAGGCCGAGCATGCCATAAGCCAGCAATTCGCCGGAGACGCGCGGGCCTACCACTTCGACGCGGCGGTAGTCGACGCTCTCGCCGAGCGCGCCGCGAACCTTGGTCACCGCCGCCTGCTGCGCGGCGTCGCCGCCGGGCTGCTCGGCCACGCGGATCAGGACGTCGTTAGGACCACCGAACTGCTGCAGCTGAATGTCGCCGAGCCCGAGCGTGCTCAACGTCGCGCGCATCGCGCCGATGTCGGCAGGCCCGGCCTTGTTCTGCACTTCCAGCAGCGTGCCGCCCCGGAAATCGATGCCGAAGTTCAGCCCGTGGGTGAAGAACAGCACGATCGCCAGAATCGAAAGCGCCGCCGAAATCGGAAAGCTGATCCGGCGAAAGCGGGTGAAATCGAAATGCGTATCGTCAGGAACGATGCGCAGCGGCGGCAGCAGATCAAACACGGCCACCACGGTCAGCACGGCGATCAGCACGCCCAGCCCAATGAGAACGAATTGAGTCACAATGAGGTCCCTAGATCGGCACGGTCTTCGGCCGCTTCCATCGCACCCAGCCGGCGACGATCAGGCTGGTGAGGGTAAAGGCGGTGAAGACGGTCGTGAGGATGCCAATGCCGAGCGTAACGGCGAAGCCGCGCACCGGGCCGGTGCCGATATAGAATAGCACAGCGGCGGCGATGAATGTGGTGATGTTGGAATCCAGAATCGTCGACAGCGCGCGCCTGAATCCGGCGTCGATCGCCGAAATCGCGTTGCGGCCGCCGCGCAATTCTTCGCGGATGCGCTCATAGATCAGCACGTTGGAATCGACCGCGATGCCAACCGTCAGCACGATGCCGGCGATGCCGGGCAGCGTCAGCGTGGCGTTGAGCAGCGACAGGATTCCGAAGATCATCGCGACGTTGATGGCGACCGCGATGTTGGCGAACACGCCGAACAGGCGGTATGTCAACAGCATGAACACGATGACCAGGATGGAGCCGACATAGGCCGCCAGTTCGCCCTTTTCGATCGAGTCCTGGCCAAGGCCCGGCCCGACGGTCCGCTCTTCGATCACCGTCAGCGGTGCCGGCAGCGCGCCGGCCCGCATCAAAAGCGCGAGTTCGTTGGCCCCCTGCACGGTGAAGCTGCCAGAGATCTGCCCCTGGCCGCCGGTGATCGGTTCGCGGATCACGGGCGCGGAGATCACCTTGTTATCAAGGATGATCGCGAACGGCACGCC
>CADEDX010000092.1 GCA_902826195.1 uncultured Bradyrhizobium sp.
GCCTGCACCGCCTCGCGTTCCGGCTTGCAGTTCAGCACCTTGCAGACGGCGTCGCGGTGATGCGGAAAATTGGTGTGCAGGCGCACGAAGCCGTCGCGGGCTTTGTAGACACCGGCGATCGCTTCCCAGGCCGGCGGCGGCGGATTGCCGTCGCGGCGCAGATAGCGCTCACTCCGGCATTCGACGACGGCATGGCGCATGTCGACCGCGACGTCCTGCGTCTCGCCGCTGCGGATTCTCCAGATCTCGCCTGCGGCCAGCCCGGTCGCGGCGATGCTGACCTGCGCTGCGGCAGCAACGCGAAACGAGGACGGCAGTTGCGGTTCATCGCCGGTCAGCGTGAGCGCATCGAGCGCGGAGGGTTCGCCGCCGGCAGAGGTCCAGATATCGCAAAGAATTTCGCGCGGGTTCTGCATCGGTGGCATTCTTCCCTGACGTGCCTTTTCAACGGTCTTACCTGTCATGGCGCGCGAGACGAAGCAAATCCAAGGCGCTGCGTGGAGATAAAGTGGATTGTTTGCGCTTCGCGCCGCGGCAGACAGGTCGTCGCTGCGGCGCAAAATTGCTTTGTAGGTTTGCCGTAGTCTGCCACCGCGAACGTCTTGCGCTAGTGGCGGGCCATGACAAGCGAACTTAACCGGAGGGAATTGTAATGGCGGCCATCGAACCCTTGACGGCGGGCGCCGTCCTGCTTGCGACCGCGGCCACCGATGCGGTCTACGTCATGTTCACCTCGGCGGTGGTGGCGCGCAAGCGCGTGCCGGCGGCGACCTGGAGCAGCGTCTGGTATGTACTCTCGTCCTACGCCGTCATCAGCTACACCGAGAACTGGATGTATGTCGCCTTTGCCGCGATCGGCTCCTGGGTCGGCGCCTATTTGACGATCACCTTTCTGCACCGGCCGCCCGGCGGCCCGCCGGTCGGCGCGGCGCCGGAGTAGCGTGCGTTCGCCCGTCATTAAGGCGCAACGGTGTGCCGTGATTACGAAGCGCACGCGATGTCGGAGATTTGAGCTTTCTCCCGGAGAGGCTTCACCGCTACAATGCAGCAGCATCATAATAAGGAAGAATAAAATGGATTTGGGGTTGAAGGGCAGAAACGCCGTCGTGCTGGGCGGCACGCGCGGCATCGGGCGGTCGATTGCAGACACGCTCGCGGGCGAAGGCGCTGGCGTCGCGGTATGCGCCCGCAACGCCGATCAGGTCGCCAGCACCGTTGCCGAATTGCAGGCGAAGGGGGTGAAGGCAACCGGCGCGCCTGTCGATATCACCGACGCCGCCGCGTTGAAGGCGTGGATCGCCGACGTTGCCCGCGAACTCGGCAGCGTCGACATGCTGTTTTCCAATGCCGGCGCCATGGCGCAAGGCGGCGATCCCGCTTCCTGGGAGCAGAATTTTCGGCTCGACGTGCTTGGCGCTGTGAATGCGTTCGAGGCGGCGCGGCCGCTGCTCGAGGCCAGCGGCGAGAAGACGGGCGACGCGGCGTTCCTCATCATCTCGTCGATCTCGGCAGCGCAAGCCGACATCGCCAGTTCCTACGGCCCGATCAAGGCGGCGCTGATCCACATGGCCAAGGGATTGGCGCGGCAATACGCGGGCAAGAAAATCCGCGTTAACGTCGTGTCGCCGGGCACCGTCTATTTCAAGGGCGGCGTCTGGAACATGGTCGAGCAGAACATGCCGAAGCGTTACCAGGACGCACTGGCGCGCAACCCGACCGGTCGCATGGCGACGCCGCAGGAAATCGCCAACGCCGCGGTGTTTTTGGCAAGCCCGGCCTCCTCCTTCACGACGGGCTCGAACCTGGTCGTCGACGGCGCGATCTCGAACCGGGTGAATTTCTGAGGGGCATCTTGGGAAGGAGCGAAGCGACGTGCCCATCCGAGCCTTCCACAACTCCAGCCGTCATTCCGGGGCAGCCCGCAGGGCTGAACCCGGAATCCATTTCGCAGCTGAGATGCAGCTCCATGGATTCTCAGATGTGCAATTGCACATCATAGTTCGCGCTACGCGCCCCCTCCGGAATGACGGAGCACGAATAGCGCCTACTTCAACGTATCCGCGCCCGATCCTGATCCGGTCGCGAAGGTCGCCTTACGAGTCGCGAAACAAACCGGTAAACTTGAAACTATAAACTTAGAGAACTTTACCACATTTCCCCCCACGCTGCCGCCTGCTCGAACACCCAGCCGACTGGGTAGCAATGACGGATGGCCAGCATGATTGTCGACGATCAACGAGTAAAGGTGAAGCGCGAGCCGCGACGCGAACTGCGTAAGCGTCCGACCTGGATGACGGTCGACGACGGGGCGACCAGGATTGAATGCTTCGTCATGGATGTCTCGCCGGGCGGCGCCAAGGTCGTCACCGACGCAACGCTGGACGTCAGAGACGGCTTCGAGCTGGCGCTGGTGCCCGAACACGCGACGCGCCAGTCCTGCGAAGTAGTTTGGCGTCGGGGCAAGACTTACGGCGTCAAATTCACGCCGTAAAAAGCTCCTGTCCCGAGACATGTGACACCGCCGGTGCAGCGAGATCAATCGTCGACTCGCTGTGCTCGGTTCATCACGCGGCGCGTCGGCACCAACCTTAGCTTTCTCGCGCAATAGTCAAAGACGGCACTCGCGCCGTTCTCGTCGCCACGGCAATGGCGGCCCGCACAATCGCCAACACCCGCGGACTGCCCCGCTACACCACACGCATTTTTGTCGTGACCTGCCGCAATCTGTGACAGTATTATTACACACAGATGTCAATTCGGTTACGGCGGAGCGGCGAATGAGTTTGGAATGGCAGGCGCGGTCAGGTTCCCTGGCATGGTCTAATCCCGTAGCCCGCTGGTGGGGCCTGTTGACGCTAGTGAGCAGCATCAACATTGCCGTGTGGTTCGTCCTGTATCGCGAACTTCCGCTTCCGTCGGCCGGCGCGGCAGGCAATGCCTCCAGTGTCGGGATGATGCTGCTGTTCTGTGCGGCCTATGTTTTCGGCTGCGCGTTCCGATCGTTCCTGCCGCGCGCGGACGTGCAGCGGATCTGCCTGTTCGACACCTGGCTGTCGAGCGTCATGGTCGGACGGTCGGTGGCAACCGTGGCCGAGATCGCTTTTGTGGCGCAATGGGCGATCCTCCTGTTCCAGGTCGGCAGCATGACCAGGGCGGAAACGGTCGTGAACATCGCCTGGGTCATCGTGCCGCTGATCCTGATCGCGGAATGCCTGTCGTGGTATGCGGTGTTGACCCGAAACTATCTCGGCAACGCAATCGAGAATTCGCTGTGGGCGGTTGCCTTCTTTGCAATTGGCGTTGCCCTGTGCCGGCTGCTACCGGAATTTCATGGGGTCGCCCGCCTGGTTCTGGCGGTCTCGATCGCCGGCATTGTGGCCTATCTGGCGTTTCTCATGACGATCGACGTGCCGATGTATCTCAAGCGCTGGCGAACCGGAGACGCCGGCGGCGACAAGCGCCTGACCCCGCGCGAGGGACTGCGCGATGTGCGGACGCGCTGGGTCGTGACGCACGACATTGCCGAGTGGAAGGAAGAAATGGCCTGGATGGCGCTCTATTTCAGCCTCGCGGTCTGGTCAAGCCTCGCGCTGTGCGTCGTCTACTCCATGGAACATCACCTGCCGCCGTACCGCACCGGAGCTGCGAGCGTCAGTTCGACCGCCGCGCCGGTCGCGGCTCTCCAGCGGTAATCGCCACCTGCGCCGAAACCTTACGCCGCGTTCCACGTTGCCTGCCCGGTTTGATCTACTGGCGGCGACGTTGGCTTCGGAAGGAAGGGTTTTGGACAGATTTCAGATTGGCGTTCATTTCCTGGCGCTGGCTGCGGCCTTTGCGCTTGCCGTTCCGATTGGCTGGGACCGCGAGAAACGGGCACGCAGCGCGGGCCTGCGAACGTTTCCGCTGGTCGCGATGGCCAGCTGCGGGTTCATACAGGCGAGCGAGAGCCTGCTGGTGCATTCTCCTGACGGCCTGGCAAAGGTCGTTGAAGGCCTGATCACGGGCATCGGCTTCATCGGCGGCGGCGCGATCCTCAAGCAGGGCAACACCGTGCAGGGTACGGCCACGGCCGCAAGCCTGTGGGCCACAGGCGCGATCGGCGTCTCAGTCGGGCTAGGCAGTTACGATGTCGCGGTGACGGTGGCGGCGTTCACATTCCTGACGCTCAAGCTGCTTACGCTGGTCAAGGAAGAAACCGACACGGCGAAGGAAGAGGTGGCCCGCAAGGCCGATTGATGGATTTTCCGCCGTGGATCGTCTGGCCGGATTTCGACGCCTGTCGCCGACGCTGCAGTGCAACCGCTGGCGTTCGGCATTCGGAACTATAATGCCAGCCGCGCCACCAAATCGTCACGTTGACGGCGAATTGCGGGCGGAGTGCTGACGTTCCATCAGCCCCCTATCCCGCCTCCATGCCACCGACCTCGCATCCGTTGGACGGCGCTCGCCATTAATGCTGGCTTTTCCGACCACCGAAAACCAGACTGACATGGAACAGAAAGCAATCGGCCCCCGCTAGCATGCCATTGGTTTTCATCATCGCTTTTCGAAACCTGTTTCATGACCGGCTGCGTTTCATTGCCACCGTGATCGGGATCGTGTTTTCGATCGTTCTGGTCACCATCCAGATGGGCCTCTATTTCGGCTTCGGGCGCATGGTGACGACGATGATCGACCATTCGTCCGCCGATCTCTGGGTCATGCCGCGCGGCACCAAGGCTTTCGAGGACCCTGCCCTGCTGAACACGCGTGAACGCTATCGCGCGCTTGCTATCAACGGCGTGGCGGACGCCATTCCCGTCGTGATCGGATTTGCCGACTGGCGAATGCCGAGTGGGGCAATGACACCGGTATTCGTCATCGGCTCGGACCTGCGGGCCGGAGGGCTGCAGCCGTGGGACCTGGTGGAAGGCCGCATCGAGGCGCTGGCGAGCGCCAGGGCGGTGGCGGTCGATCGCACCTATTTCGATCGTCTCGGCATCTCCGGAATCGGCGCGACCGCCGAAATCCGGCAGCAGCCGGTGCAGGTGGCGGCGGTCACCGACGGTATCAGGTCGTTCACCACCACACCGTTCGTGTTCATGGACGTCGAGCGGGCGCGCACCTACACGGGGGTGCCGTCCGGAAAGGCGACCTATCTCATCGTTCGCCTGACCGCCGATGCCGACCGCGGCGCCGTTCGCCGGCAGTTGATGTCGAACATCGATAATGTGGAAGTCCTTACCCCGGCCGAGTTTCGCGAGCGCAGCCGCACGTTCTGGCTGTTCGGGACCGGCGCCGGCGCCGCGCTGTTCGCGGGCGCCCTGCTCGGCGTGATCGTCGGCACCGTCGTGGTTGCCCAGACGCTTTATGCCAGCACGAAGGAGCACCTGAACGAATTCGCCACCCTGCGGGCGATCGGCTCCTCGCGGCGATATATCTACAAGGTGATCATCTGGCAGGCGGTGCTGAGCGCCGTCATCGGCTTCGCGCTCGCCGCGCTGGCCGGCGACGCCGTCGTGCGGCTGACCGCGGGGACGGCACTGCCGATCTTGATCACACCCGAACTGATGGTCGGGCTGTTTGTTCTGACTCTCGTCATGTGCATCGGATCTTCGATCGCGGCGATCGTTCAGGTCACCCGCATCGAACCCGCCGTGGTTTTCACGCGATGACCGAACCATTGCTCGAGGCGGTCAACCTGACGAAGGAGCTTGGCAGCGGCGCCGGCAAGGTGGCGGCGCTCAAGGGCGTGAGCCTGGCGCTCAACGGGGGCGAGCTCACGCTGCTGATGGGACCATCCGGGAGCGGCAAGACCACGCTACTGTCGATTCTTGGATGTATGTTGGCGCCGACGGAGGGAACGGTTCGCGTCGGCCAGCACTCGACCGCCGGCCTCGATCCTGAGGAACTGGCGCAGCTCCGGCGCGACCATATCGGTTTCGTCTTCCAGTCGTTTCACCTGTTTCCGACGTTGTCCACGACCGACAATGTGAGGCTCGCGCTCGATGTTCGCGGCGAGCGGTCGAGGGCGGCAAAAGTCCGGTCGCGCGAGGCATTGGCAAAGGTCGGCCTGGCCCACAAGATAAAGGCGTATCCGCGCGAACTCAGCGGCGGCGAACAGCAGCGGGTCGCGATTGCGCGCGCGATCGTCGGAAACCCGTCCATTATCCTGGCGGACGAGCCGACGGCCGCACTCGATGGCGCGAACGGCCAGGCGGTCATGAAGCTGCTTGCCGAGATCGCCAGGGAACGGGGGCACGCCGTGCTGATTGTGACCCACGATCCGCGTCTGTTGCCATTCGCGGACCGGGTCGTTCATATCGAGGACGGACGGATCAGTGCCGAGGAACGCGGCGGCATTCGCCAAACGCTGGAGAACCACTAGTCATGTCGAAGCGCCGGACCGCCCTGGTCGCCGTCGTGGCCCTGATTGCGGGCGCCGGGGCGTTGTACGCGATTACTGCGATCGGCCCCGGCGTACCGTCCAAGTGGGGCGGGTCGACCGATACACCGCCGGAAAAGCGCTGGCAGGCGGTTGCGCCCGGCCGAATCGAGGCTTGCTCCGGCCAGATCAAGGTCGCAACGGCGGTGGTCGGGGTGGTCCAGAAGGTGCTGGTCAAGACCAATGACAAGGTGTTTGCCGGCGAACCGCTCATCCAGCTCGCGGACGAGGAACTGCGGGCACGGCTGGCGGCGGCAGAGACGCAGATGGGGTTGCGCGAGCGCGCCCGGGACGAGAAGTCGGCGACCGGCAGCGCCAAGACGCGGCGCAAGGCGCTGGATGCCGTGGCCGAAGCCGAACGGACGCTCTATGACGCGCGAGCGGCTGTTGACCGGTCGGCTGCAAAGCGGCGGGCCGGCGGCGGATCGGAGGCCGACCTGACTGCGGCCCGCCTGGCGTTCACGCGGGCGCAGAATGAACTGTCGACACGGCAGGACGAGCTTCGTACCGCCGAGGACGACGGCGCCCTGCCGACGTCGCTGGAAGGCCAACTCAGCATCGCCCGGTCGGAGTCCGCGGTGGCGCGCTCCGTGCTCGACAAGATGACGGTGCGCGCGCCGATCGACGGCACGGTGTTGCAGGTCAACGTGCAGGTGGGCGAAGTGGTGTCGCCGGGTTCGCCGCAGCCGCCGCTGCAGCTCGCCGACCTCTCGGCGCTGTGTGTGCGTGCGGAACTGGACGAACGCGACCTCGGATCGGTCAGGACTGGACAGGCGGTGACGGTGCGGGCGGCAGCGTTTCCCGATCGCGAATTCGAAGGCAGCGTCCAATCGATCGCGCCGCTGGTCGAGCCCGGCCGGCTCGAGTCGCCGGGATCGCGCAATCAGGCCGAACTCGACGTCATCAGGGTCACCGTCGGATTGACGGGCGCCGGAGAGCTGACGATCGGCATGAAGGCCGATGTCTATTTCCGTTCGGACAAGGTCGCGAGCCCCTGAAGACTTTGCGTCTTTGACCCGCGGTTGATCTATGGGTCGCCCCGTCAGTGAAAATCCCGCGACGGCGGCAGGATGCGGACGTTGCGCGGGTGGCGGATTTTCTGGGCCGGCGCAGCGGGGTGCGCGCGGCGGTCGTCGTTGAGCGGTTCGATCAGCGCGGCTCCGGCCGGCACGGCATGTTTGCGGCCCGGCGTATCGTTGGCGAGGCCGACCAGATCGTGGGAGCGGTCGACCATCCGCTGCGCCACCAGATGCGTCACCCCTTCCGGGCTGCTCTGGATATAGCCCTCGACCAGGATCAGGCGGGCGCCCATCACCTCCTTGCGGTACTGCTCCATCACCTTGGGCCACACGACGATATTGGCGATGCCGGTTTCGTCTTCCAGCGTCATGAAGACGACGCCCTTGGCGCTGCCCGGGCGCTGACGCACCAGCACCACGCCGGCGCAGCGGACGCGGCGCTTGTCATTCCGCGGATTGACGTGGCGGCAAGCGACGACGCGTTCGCTGTTGAACCTGTCGCGCAAAAACTCCATCGGGTGCCCCTTCAGCGACAGGCGGACCGTCTGATAGTCGGCGACCACCTGCTCGGGCAGCGGCATCTCCGGCAACGGCTTTGCGTTCTCGTCGGGCTGCTCGCGGGCGATCGCGGCCTGAAACAGCGGCAGCGGCACATCGTCGGGCAGCCGCCGCACCGCCCAGAGCGCGGCGCGGCGATCGAGCCCGATGGAGCGAAAGGCGTCGGCGTCGGCCAAGAGGATCAGCGCGCGCTTTGGCAGCGCGGTGTCGCGGGCGAATTCTTCGAGCGAGGTGAAGGGCCGGCGCTGGCGGGCGGCGACAATGCGGTCGGCCCAGTCTTTCTCCACGCCGTCATTCCGGGGCTCGCGGAGCGAGAACTTTGATGTGCGATTGCACATCAGAGAATCCATTGGGCTGCATACGCGCGGATAGTTGGATTCCGGGTTCGCGCCAAGAGGCGCGCCCCGGAATGACGGAGACGGCGGGAGATTCCGGAACGCCGCCTGACTTTGTTTCAGCCGCTCCTCGTCCTCATCGACCCAGCTAAATCCGTCGATCTGGCGAAAGCCAAGCCGCACCGCGCAATATTTGCCCCCGCCCTCCTCCAGCGTGCTTTGCGCAAAACTGAAGGACACATCGATCTCGCGCACCTCGACGCCGTTGGCACGGGCGTCGCCGACGATCTGCGCCGGGGCGTAAAAGCCCATCGGCTGGGAGTTGAGCAAGCCGCAGCAGAAGGCATCGGGATGATAATGCTTCAGCCATGAGGAGATATAGACCAGCTGGGCAAAACTCGCGGCGTGGCTTTCCGGAAAACCGTAACTGCCAAACCCCTTGATCTGGTCAAAGCAGCTCTTGGCGAATTCGGGATCGTAGCCGCGCCCGATCATGTTGCCGATCATCTTGTCCTCGAACTTGCCGATGGTGCCGACGTTGCGAAACGTCGCCATCGCGCGGCGCAGGCCGTTGGCCTCTTCGGATGTGAATTTTGCCGCCTCGATCGCGATCCGCATCGCCTGTTCCTGGAACAGCGGCACGCCGAGCGTCTTGTGCAGCACCTTGTAAAGTTCATCCGGTTCGCCGTGCTCGGGCGCCGGCGACGGATAGCTCACCTGCTCGATCTTGTTTCGCCGGCGCAGATATGGATGCACCATGTCGCCCTGGATCGGACCGGGGCGTACGATCGCCACTTCAATGACGAGGTCGTAGAAGGTGCGCGGCTTCAGGCGCGGCAGCATGTTCATCTGGGCGCGGCTCTCGACCTGGAACACGCCGAGCGATTCACCGCGGCACAGCATGTCGTACACATTCTTGTCGTCCTGCTCGACGGTGGCGAGTTCCCAGCGCTCGCCCTTGTGGTCGGCGATCAGGTCAAAGCATTTTCGGATGCAGGTCAGCATGCCCAAGGCCAGCACGTCGACCTTCATCATGCTCAGCGCGTCGACGTCGTCCTTGTCCCATTCGATGAAAGTGCGGTCGTCCATCGCGGCGTTGCCGATCGGCACATAGGTGTCGAGCCGGTCCTGCGTCAGCACATAGCCGCCGACATGCTGCGACAAATGGCGGGGAAACTCGATCAGTTCGGTGGCAAGCTCGACCGCAAGCTCCACCATGGCGTTCGCGGGATCGAGGCCCGCCTGGCGGACCTGCATCTCATTGAGGCCCTTGCCCCAGCTTCCCCACACGGTGTCGGCGAGCGACTCGGTGACGTCCTCGGTCAGCCCCAGCGCCTTGCCGACGTCGCGGATCGCGCTGCGCGGACGATAATGGATGACGGTGGCAATGATCGCGGCGCGGTGGCGGCCGTAGCGGCGGTAGACATATTGCATTACCTCTTCCCGCCGCGAATGCTCGAAATCGACGTCGATGTCGGGCGGCTCCAGTCGCTCCTTGGAGATGAAGCGCTCGAACAGCAAATCGACCTTGGTCGGATCGACCGAAGTGACGCCGAGTACGTAACAGACGGCCGAGTTCGCCGCCGAGCCGCGGCCCTGGCACAAAATGTTCTGGCTGCGCGCGTAATGGACGATGTCGTGAACGGTCAGGAAATAATGCGCGTAGTTCAGCTCGGCGATCAGGTCGAGCTCCTTGTGCAGGGTGGCGCGCAGCTTGTGGTCGATCTTCCCGCCGAAATAGGTTTTGACGCCTGCCCAGGTCAGATCTTCTAGATGCTGCTGCGCGGTCTTGCCCGGCGGCACCGGCTCGTCGGGATATTGGTATTTAAGCTGGTCAAGCGAAAAGCTGATGCGCCCTACGAAGCGCATGGTCTCCGCGATCGCCTCAGGCAGATCGCGGAACAGCCGCGCCATTTCCCGGGATGGCTTCAGGTAACGCTCGGCATTGGCTTCCAGCCGGCGGCCGACGACATCGATGGTGGTCTTCTCGCGAATACATGTGAGCACGTCCTGCAGCCGGCGGCGGGCGGGATGGTGGTACAACACCTCATTGGTCGCGAGCAGCGGCACTTTGGCGGCAAGCGCCAGACGATGCAGCCGCGCCAGCCGGCGCTTGTCGTCGCCGCGGTAAAGCAGGCTCGCGGCAAGCCAGACGCCATCGGCGCGGCCGTTTTTCAGGCGCTGCAGAATTTCCTGTGCACCTGTCGCATCGAAATGGTGCGGCAGCACCAGCACCAGAAGCTGGCCTTCGGCGAAGTCCAACAGGTCATCGAACCGCAGATGGCATTCGCCCTTCTCGATCCGCGTGAGGCCGTCGCCGCGTTTTCCCCGGGTGAGCAACTGGCACAGCCGGCCATAGGCAGCGCGGTCGCGCGGATAGACCAGGATGTCGGGCGTTCCGTCGATGAAGACGATCCGCGCGCCGACCAGAAATTTCGGCTTATGCGTGATTTCGGGATTATCCAGTTCCTTCCAGGCGCGGACCACGCCGGCCAGCGTGTTGTGGTCGGCGATACCGATGGCGGGAATGCCGAGTTCACTGGCCTGGTGCACATAGGCGCGCGGATCGGAGCCGCCGCGCAGGAAGGAGAAATTGGTGGTGATGCCGATTTCGGCATAACCGGGAAGGCTCACGGGGCCGTTCATGCGAACAGCCCGTGCACGAACCACCTGACTGGCGCGGGTTCGCGTTCCGCGTCGGCCAGCTCGCTTTCATAGAGCCCATCGCGAAAAATCCAGAAACGAAGTCCCGCCTCGTCCTCGATGCGGAAATAATCCCGCGTCGGGCCACAGCCGTTTTGCTTCCACCATTCCATGGCGATGCGTTCGGGCCCCTCCACCCGCACCACCGCATGCGTCACGCGGCGCCAGGTGAACTGGTGCGGCGGACCGTCGGGAACGGTTGCGAACGGCACGTTGATCGGCTCCGGCCGGTCGAACAGCCGCAACGGCCGCAGCGGCGGCTCGCTTTCGATCCGCTCCGGCCATGCCGCCTGCGCGGCGGCGGCTAGATGATATTGGGCTGCTACGGCCATCACCGCGCGCTCGGGGATGTGGGTATCCTGCGGCAGATGCACGACGACGCGCTTGCCGCCGATGCGCGCGGCGATGCGGTCGATCAGCGCAGCCAGTTCGTCATTGTCGTGCACATTGGCGTCGAGGTCGCGCTGCTGCTGCACCACGATCTCGGTTCGGCCGGCAGAGAGACGAATGAGATCGAAGCCGAAGCCGGGATCGAGGGGATCGTTGAGCGCATCGAGCCGCTCGCGGAACAGGCGGTCGATCACCTCCGGCTTGGTCACCGGACGGCCGGTATCGACCGAGATGGTGCGCACCGCGCCGTCGGTGCGGAAGAAACTGGCGTCCAGCCGCCGCGCGCCCTTGCCCTGTCTGTCCATCGCCGTGACCAGCATGGCGGCGAGCGCAGACAAATTCATCGCGATCACGGTGTCGGTAGCGACGGGTTCTGGAAAACGCTTTTCGACGATATAATCCGGCAGCGGCTTTCGTGGGCTGATCGGCGCATCACCCTCGCCCAGCGCCTGCGCCAGCAGCGTCGTGAAATCTGCGCCGAACCGCGCCGTGATTTCATGAGGCGCACGCGCCGCGACGTCGCCGATGGTCTTTAGCCCCGCTCGGCGCAGGCCGGTGGTGATGGCCTCGCCGGCGCCGAGCGCGGAGACCGGCAGCGGGGCGACGGCCGCAGCCTCCTCGCCCTCGGCAATGATCTTTCCGGAAACATGGCGCGTCAACGTGCGGGCGCAGACCGAGGTGCTCGCGATTCCCGCGCTGACGGCAAAGCCGCGGCGCGTGAGTGCGCCGCAGACGATCTGCAACAGCGCGCGTTCGCCGCCGAACAGATGGGCGCAGCCGGTGATATCGAGATAGAGTCCGTACGGCGGATCTAGCGCCACCAGCGGGGTAAAGCGGTCGCACCAGTCGGCGATGTCTTCGAGCGTCTTGCGGTCGGCGGCTTCATCCGCATCGAACACGGTGAGTTCGGGACAGATGGCGCGGGCATTGGCGAGCGGCAGGCCGATCGAGAGGCCGGCATGCACCGCCAGATCGTCGAGGGAATGAATCAGGATGGCGTTGTGCTGCTTGGCGACGACGACGCTGGGAGCTTTATCCAGCGCGCCGCTGCTGACCGAAAGCTTGCGCTTGATGCGGTCGATGGGCAGGCGTGGCAGCCAGAGGCTGAGGATACGACGCCGGTTCGCTGAAGAGGCACTCATCGCAATTCCATTCCATGATCCAGCGGCCGACCGGGCCATGACGGTGGCGAACCAGTTGCGCGTCGAACACCGGCGCGCCCCAGGCGGTCCATGGTGCTGAAGGCGGCGAATGCGCCGCGCGCACGATCCATCTTGTCTCCGCGGTCGAGGGCCGCGGTTCTGCCGCCATCCGCAACAGCAGCGCGGTGACGCCGGAGGCCGCCGCGGCCAAAGTGAGTTTTCGGCTGGCGACGAGATCGAGCTGGCGCGCCTGCCCCCAGACTTCCAGCACGACGGCGCCGAGCGCATCGCAGGCCAGCGCGTCGGCGGCGGTCTGCAACGCGGCGTCGGTGTCTGGGGCGCGCACGGTGACCAGCAGCCGCGGATCGAGGCCCAGCTCGCACAGCCCGCTCAGCGACAGCGCGCCGGATTCGATTTCCGAAAAATCCTGCCGCACCCAGACCAGCGGCCGGCGCGGCGACACCCTTCCCGCCAGCCCCGCGACGAAACCCGTGGCCGACGCGCTCTGGTGGCCCTCGGCGAAAACCTCGTGCACCGCTGCGAGCGCGAGACCGCCGTGGAGTGTCGCATCCGCTGCCGCATGGCCGAGCGCGACCTTATTGAGGTCGGGCGTATCGCCATGCGTCTCGATCCGTTCGATGCGCCCGCGCAAATTCGCAAGCGTGCGTGTGCGTGCGGTGCTCATGCCCCGCTCCCTCAAAAAATTCGCCTTTACCGCTTCTTCCCGAGTGAACCCGCGGCTGGCTCATTTGTTCATGATATGTTCTAATATAAAGCTAACCGGCCCGGCAGAGTCAATCGCGATCGACGCCCGACGATGACTTGGCCGATTCATGAATGGAATCAAAGGGATTCAACAATGGATGTGCAACGCAAGCTGGAAATCCTGGCGGATGCCGCGAAATACGACGCTTCCTGCGCCTCCTCGGGCACCGAGAAGCGGGATTCCAGCGACGGCAAGGGGCTTGGCTCGACCGCGCCGGGCATGGGCATCTGCCATTCCTACGCGCCGGATGGACGCTGCATCTCGCTCTTGAAAGTGCTGCTCACCAACGCCTGCAATTACGATTGCTTATATTGTGTCAACCGCACGTCGTCGAACGTACCGCGGGCGCGCTTCACGGTCGACGAGGTGGTGAAGCTGACGATCGACTTCTATCGCCGCAACTACATCGAGGGATTGTTTCTCTCCTCCGGCATCATCCGCAGCGCCGACTACACCATGGAGCAAGTGGTTTCTGTCGCGCGAAAACTGCGCGAGGAGCATCATTTCCGCGGCTACATCCATCTGAAGACCATCCCCGAGGCCTCCGACGCGCTGATCGCGGAAGCCGGCAAATATGCCGACCGACTTTCCATCAACATCGAAATGCCGGAGGAGAAGAGCCTGGCCAAATTCGCGCCGGAAAAGGACGCGCGCGCGATCCGCCGCACCATGGGCCGGCTGCGCCTGAAGCTCGATGAAGCCAAAGAGAACGTCAGGACCGCGACGAAGACAAAGCCGCCGCGCTTCGCGCCCGCCGGCCAGAGCACACAGATGATCATCGGCGCGGATGCGACCAGCGACAAGATCATCCTCGACACCAGCGCCAATCTCTACGGCTCCTACCGGCTCAAGCGCGTGTATTACTCGGCCTTCAGCCCGATCCCCGACGCCAGCCGCGCGCTGCCGCTGGTTTCGCCACCGCTCATTCGCGAGCACCGGCTCTACCAGGCCGACTGGCTGATGCGGTTTTACGGTTTCGACGCCGGCGAGATCGTGGATGAGGCCAAAGGCATGCTGTCGCTCGACATCGACCCCAAGCTGGCCTGGGCGCTGCGCCACCGCGACCGCTTTCCGCTCGATATCGCAACCGCCAGCCGCGAAGATCTGTTGCGGGTGCCGGGGTTCGGCACCAAGGCAGTCGACCGTATCGTCGCCACGCGGCGCCTGACCTCGATCCGCCTCGCCGACCTGGTCCGGCTGCATGTCCCGCAGAAGAAGGCGTTGCCGTTCATCGTGCTCAGCGATCACCGGCCGTCGCGGCATCTGCTCGATGGCGCGGGGTTGGCGGAACGATTCAAGCCAAAGGCAACGCAATTGGGATTTGGGTTTTGAGTATCAACGTCATTGCGAGGAGCGAACGCGACGAAGCAATCCATCTATCCCCGCGTTGAAGCATGGATTGCTTCGCTGCGCTCGCAATGACCGAGGAGAGACAAGATGCACCACATCACTTTGGATGGCGAAACTGATTTCGACGGCTGGCGCAAGGCGGCGCGCGCGCTGGCGCTGAGCGGCGTGAAGCCGCCCGATGTGATCTGGAACGTCGCAGGCAACGCGCCCGAACTGTTCGCGCCGAGGACGCCGCCTCTGGAACCACCTGACGGCACCTTCAACGTATCGTCCAGATTCGTGGGCCTGGCGCAGATTGCGATCCTGCATCGCAGCCCGGAGCGATTCGCCCTGCTCTACCGGCTGCTGTGGCGGCTGCGCAGCAACCATGATTTGCTCGATATCGCGACCGATCCCGACGTCGCGGAGCTCGCCGCGATGGCAAAGGCGGTGCGCCGCGACGAGCACAAGATGCACGCCTTTGTCCGCTTCCGCGAAATCGGTCGCGAGCAGAAGTCGAACTATGTCGCCTGGTTCGAACCGGAGCATCATATCGTTGAACTCGCCGCACCGTTCTTCGCGCGCCGGTTCGCTGACATGCCGTGGTCGATCCTGACGCCCGATCTCTGTGCCCATTGGGACGGCCATGCCGTCTCGATCACGCCGGGTGTCGCCAAGTCAGAGGCGCCGACACAGGACCGCCTAGAGGAAACCTGGCGCAGCTACTACGCCTCGATCTTCAACCCGGCCCGGCTGAAGGTGGCGGCGATGCCCCGGGCCAGGGCCTCGGGATCGTCGGGCTCGGGCGGGAAGTCGATGATCCGCAGCACGTTGCCGTTGGGGGGCGGGAGCACCCCGTTCACCCGATCGAGTGAATCGGGTCCGTCCACCGGCACCGGCATGGCGTCGGTGGCCCACAGGTTGGTGATCCGGTAGCCGGGGCGGCCCTCCACCGTGCGCACATGGGGCGACGGCCCGTCCTCCACGAACCGCGACCGCCCGTCGGGCCCGTTGCCGGTCACGATCCGCCGGATCGGCTCCCGGTCGGCCGCCCCGTCGAGGGCCATCACGCTCCCCGGCGGACGAGGCGGCCGGGACGTTGCCCGGTGTCGGCGTCCTGGGCTCTGGTCTGGACACCGGCCACGAACGTGGCCACATAGCCGCTGACCGGCTGGAGGAAGCGCCAGCCGCCGGCCGGAAGGTCGTGGTGCACCACCGGGCGGCGCACGCTGAGGGCGTCGAGGTCGATCACGTTGAGATCGGCCCGCATGCCGGGGGCCAGCAGGCCGCGGTCGGCCAACCCGTACAGCTCGGCGTTGCGCCGGGTCTGTTTGGCCACCACCATCTCGATGGGCAGCCGGTCTCCCCGGGTCCGGTCCCGCACCCAGTGGCTGAGCTGGGTGGTGGGGGCGCTGCCGTCGCAGATCAGCCGCACGTGGGCCCCGGCGTCGGCCAACCCGGTGACGGTGTGGGGGTCGGCCAGCATCTCGCCGATGGCGTCGAGGTTGCCGTGGGCGTAGCCGGCGCCCCACAGCACGGCCAACCCTTCGCCGGCACCGGCGGTCAGGTGGTCGTACAGCACCTCGTGCGGGGTCTGACCCGAGGCGTCGGCCAGGGCGCCCACCCGGCGCTCGGGCGGTGGCTCGTAGTCCACCACCTCGTCGACCAGGAACATGTGGGGGGTGGAGCGGTGCATGCCCCGGGCCATGTTGTCCATGGGGCCCGGCGCCTCCGGGGCCTGGTCGGGCTCGGCCAGCACCCGGGCCCGGACCACGGGATCGCGCAGGGCGGCGGCCCGGGCCGCCAGCGGGAGCGACGCCAGGGCCAGGTACGACGGGCGCTGCATGAACGGGTGGT
>CADEDX010000093.1 GCA_902826195.1 uncultured Bradyrhizobium sp.
CTTCCTTCTTCGATCCCTTCTTGGCGGCTTCCTTCGGCTCTGCGGCCGGAGCCGCAGCGGCGGGAGCGGCAGTTGGTGTCGCGGCCGGCGCGGCGGCCGTAGCGCCGGCACCACACTGGGCTTTTCGGAAGTCATTCCACTTCTGGTCGCCGAGCGTGCCGGCGGCTTTGGCAGCCTGGTATTTGGCACTGCATTCCTGCGCCGTCAGGGCGTTGGCCGTCGAAATCATCGCCAACGCAGCCAACCCAGACAGTGCAATCGCGCCCAGTATTTTTGCTTGAATAGTCATCCCTGGTCTCCTTGGGGGGCAGTCATCTGCGGTTCTTATGCTAGCGCAACCTCAACTTGTGGCAACGCATCGAGCGACCGCTGCGGTAAAAATTTTGTAGCGCAGGGATGCGA
Source organism: uncultured Bradyrhizobium sp. (assembly GCA_902826195.1). Taxonomy (GTDB): domain Bacteria; phylum Pseudomonadota; class Alphaproteobacteria; order Rhizobiales; family Xanthobacteraceae; genus Bradyrhizobium. The sequence goes on from CADEDX010000093.1 coordinate 403, forward strand.
GGCCAGCCTTCGCATTCAGAAGCGGTTCAGCCAAGGCGGCGCGACGCTTGTGCAGGCATTGTGCAGAACTCGACCGCGCATTGCTGCAATCGCGTGACGCATTTGTCCGGCGATGGCGGATTTGCCATAAGGCGGCGTGAGCCTGATCCCCGCCTCGATGTCCGCCGCCCTTGCCGACCGCGCCAAGATGCTCGGCACGCTCGAGACGCTCGTCATCGGCGCGGCGGGCGGCCTGCTGTTTCTGTGGCTCAATTTGCCGGGCGGGCTGATTTCCGGCGCGATGGCAACCGTCGGCATCGCCGCACTGGCCGGACGTCCGGTCACCATGCCGCCGATCCTGACGCAGACCGTGCTGGTGCTGCTCGGCATCACGCTGGGCTCGTTGGTGTCGCGCCAACTGATCCAGCACATGAGCGCCTATCCGCTCACCATCGGTTTGCTGGCGCTGGCGACGTTCTGCTCGACCTTCGGCTCCGGCATCTATCTGCAGCGGGTGCACGGCTGGGACCAGACCTCGGCGCTGCTCGCCGGCAGCCCCGGCGCGCTGTCGCAGATCACGATTCTCGCCGCCGAAAAGGGCGCCGACGTCGCCGCCATCGCCGTGGTGCAGACCATGCGCGTGATCATCCTGACCGCCGCGCTGCCGCTGGTGGTGGTAGCGACCGGCATTGCGCCGACGGCGCCGCTGGTGGTGGCCAGCCTGATCGCCTCGCCGCTCGAACTTGCGGCGCTGACGGCTGCCGCCGTCGCGGCCGCGCTGCTGCTTCGGCTGACGCAGTTTCCGGCAAGCTGGATGTTCGGCGCGATGCTCGCCTCCGCCGTGCTGCACGGCACCGGATGGATCGAGGGCGGCCTGCCGCCCTGGATGCGCAACGTCGCGCTGGTCGGCATCGGCGCCGTGATCGGCACGCGCTTTGCGCGGATCAGCAAGAAAACGTTGCTTAGCCACATCAATGCCGGGCTGGGCTCGTTTGCGGTCGCCATCGCGATCTCGGCCGTGTTCGTCACGATCGTCATGCTGACCACCAATGTGCGTTTGGCCGACGTTGTGGTGGCCTTCGCGCCCGGCGCGATGGACACCATGCTGGCGCTGGCGCTCACGCTGCATATCGATCCGATTTTCGTCGGCGCCCATCATCTGTCGCGCTTCGTATTCGTCTCGATCACGACACCAGGCATCGTGCATCTGTTCGGACGGCCGCAGGAGGATGTCGACGATTGAGGTGATGGACGCGGCCCGCGACCTACGCGCTCCGCTTCGCCGCCACGATGCCCCACAGGGCCATCATCGCCATCAGAAGCGAGATCAGCACGTTGTAGCCGGCGAGCGAGAGGCCAAGGAAGCGCCACTGCACCTCGTCACAGCGGATCACTTTGACCGTGTCGAGGCGCTGCAGCAGCGTGCCGGCGCTGCCGAGATCGACCACCGGGCCGGAGCAATCGGTCGGCCCCGGCCAGAATTTCCACTCCACGCCGGCGTGATAGCCGCCGAGCCAGGCATTGGCGAGCGCCGCGAGCAGCAGAACCGCAAACCCGACCAGCAGCAATGGCCTTGGTGCCCCGCGCGCGGCGGCAAACGCCACCACCAGCGCGAGCAGCACCGCCAGATAATAGGCGTAACGCTGTTCGAGGCAGAGCGGACAAGGCCGGATATCCAGCACCAGCTGGAAGAACCAGGCCCCCGCCAGCGTCGCGGCGGCGACAGCCGCAATCGCCAGCGCCGCCGCGGTCGCCGGATCGGCGGCAAAGCGGGTCGGCGGGGAATGGGCAGCGGCTGACGTCACGGATAGTCTCCGGCGCACAAATTCATGCAAACAGGCAACAGCGTCCTATCCCGCCGCCACGGACGTGTCGAGCCACGTCAAATCACATCCGCGCGGGTTGACCCGCGCAGGCCGCCCGCTATATTCCGCCCGCTTCGCCGCACCGGGCACCCGCCCCGCGACCGAAGGCCCCTGTGGCGGAACTGGTAGACGCGCTCGACTCAAAATCGAGTTCCGCAAGGAGTGCTGGTTCGATTCCGGCCAGGGGCACCAACTAGGCTGTTCAGGCCCGTTCTAAAGCGTCCGCAACCGTTCGCGCAGTGCTCGAAACCCTTGAAAAATAGGCTCTTCCGCGTACATCGGTGTTCGTCACCGTTTGTTCTCATCCGACCTCAGCCGTCCGATCTGTTGGTATTTTTGTTGGTATCGGGAGAACAAACGTTCACGGCGACTCTCGCTATTCCGGACGAAGGGAATTGAGCAATGGCCCGCAAGAACGATGGCGCGTACGGCAACCCGAAGCAGATCAGAACCGACGTCGACTGCCGCGCCGCCCGACCGAAATTCGACAAGGGCGCGTGGAGCCCCGCCAAGATTTCCGACGTGACCGGCGGCGGTCTCTACCTCTTCGTCACGCCGGACAAAAGCAGGCTAGGCAACGCTGCATCCAAGCTCTGGCGGATGGGCTATCGCTACCACAGCCGTCAAAAAACCTACTCCATCGGCCCTTACGGCAACGGCAAGGATGGCACGTTCTCGCTCGCAGATGCGCGGCGCGAGCGCGACAAGGCGAAAGATCTGCTCAAGGAAGGCAAAGACCCGAGCACCGAGAAGCAGCTCGACAAGCACAGGCAGGCGGCCGCCCGGCCTTTCGAGCAATGGGCCGACGAGTGGCTCGCGAAGAAGAAGGTGGAGAAAGTCAAACGCGGCAGGATCGTCGCGGTGCGCGATCCCAAGACCATCGAGGTGCTCGAGCTGCGCGTCGGCTACGTCAAGGATCGCTTTGGCAAGCTAAACAGGCAGGACATCAAGCGTCCGGACGTGCTCGCTTTCATGCGTTCATACGAAGCCGACGGAAAGCTGGAAACCCGCGACCGCGTGCGCAGCACCGGTGAGCAAATCTGCGACTATGCCGATGTCGAAGGCGACGGCTACAATCCATTCCGCAACCTGAATGGGCAGATGATTGCGAACATCTCGACGCCACGTCCCGGCGTCACCGAACCGCGCGACGTGACGCGCGTCTTCAAGCTCATCAGCGCCCCGTGGACGAGAGCGAGATTTGCTGACGTTGTTGGCCTCGCCTTGCGCTTCGATGCGCTGACCATTCCGCGCCCCGGCATGGTCAATGAAATGGAGTGGAGCGAGGTCGACTGGGATGCAGCACGCTGGACTATTCCAGCCGCAAAAATGAAGACCGGCTGGGACCATGTCGTGCCTTTGTCACGGCAGTCACTCGCAATCCTGCGCAGCGTTCAGAAGCTGACCGGCCATCGCCGGTACGCGTTTTCCTGCTCCAAGGACGCGCCGCTATCGAACAACACGCTCAACAAGCGCCTGCGGCTGCTTGGCATTGACACCAAGACCGATCATTGCGCCCACGGATTCCGGACCACCTTCTCGACCTTGTCTCACCACGAAGAGATCAAGGACACCAAGGCATGGGATGGCGATGTCGTCGAGCTGCAGCTCGCGCATCTCGATAATTCGACTGTGGAAGGCCTCTACAAGAAGCACGGACCGCTCGCGCTGATTGGCTCGCGCACGAAGTTGATGCAGCATTGGGCTGACCGGATCGACCACTGGCTCGATCCCAAGAAGGTGATGCCGATCAAGGGAGGCGTGCAGGGTTGAGTCACCTATCATCAGGCTGGTTAAAGTTGCCCAATTCAATCCGTGGCAAGCTCATGTGATAGTCAGCTTTAGAGCTCGAATAGGTAGCGCGATAAAGATCTCGATACCTCCGCCGAGGGCGCTAACTCTTTTTTCGCCTGGCGTCTCCTTGCGCGCCTTGCTCCTCATCGCGAAATCCGTCCTCCGACCCCACACTGAGAAGCTACGGCGCGGGCGGTGATTAGGGGCAACACCACGAAACTAGCCGCAACAGCCGTTGTCGCGCTACTCATTGATTTGCTGCGGGTTCGAACGATCGGATACAACGAGAACTGTGCAGCGGCGGAGAGAGTGTCAGTCAATCCCCCTTGAAGGGCAAAGAGGTTTTGACCTTCTTGGGCCAAAACCACCGTTTCAGCTACGGCCGAAAACTGGGGTTCGCTTCCCATCTTTTCATGGAATCCATCGTGGCCCATCCAATTGCCCGCGCTGGTCGGTCCGCTTGGGCTTCAAGCAGGCAAAGCTTGCTCTCGGCTTACAGCCCAATCCTCACGACGGCGCGAATGACCGGCGATACGCCGTAGCAATACCGATGGACGTTTTCGCCACCGCGGCGGCCGTGCGATTGGTCTGACGGAACCTCATGTAGCGGCGGCCGGCACAGAGCGATTCCTCCAAGCCGGAAGAACCACCCGCATGGCCCGGTCGACCGCCATCACCAGCCAGACGCTCCGAAGGGAAACGTCGCCGAGTGCACAGCGTCCCGATCGGGCGCCACAGCCGGCCGGTGCCGGTTGGCTGTCGCGCATACCGTCTTGGCATTCGTTTTGCTGGGATGACGGCAAGTCCTTCCCGGGCATTTTGTCGTGTCGGAGTTGCGTCCCGGTTTGCGCGAAACCAGACAAGAACAATAGGGCCGATTGGCAGAGTAAGTCATGACGGATATGGCGGAACTAAAAAGCAGAAAAGTGCAGCTCAATCTGGCAATCGTGCATGTGGACCCGGATGCCTTTATCTCGAATTTCATGGGCTGGCTGGAAATCACGGCCTTCATCACGGCACAGCAAGCCGGCGAATCCACGGTCTCTCCTGGCGGTGAGATCCCAAAGCTGTCACCGCAGCAGCTAGGAAAGGGCGGTGTGCCCGATGTCGGCAACGACGCGATCTTTGCCTTCTGCATGACGGCTGCGATGAAGGCGGACAAGGCGGCGGTCGACCGGGTGGAAGCGGCCTTGGTGCAGAGCATGGGAAAGGAATTCCCCGGATCGTTCGGCCTGTGGCACTTTCGCGCCCAGATCGACGCGCCGGTCACGCTCGACGATTTCGTGGGCCAGGCCGGCAAGAAGTTGCTGCGGAGCGACATTCCCCCGCCGCCGATGCGCGCCAAGGAAAACTGGAACACCGGTTTGCGTTTCTTCGAGAAGGCGCGCAAATCAAATTTCGTCCACGAGATCATGTACCCCTTGGCCAACTGGACCCGGGCGAGCTGGACCGAGACCCTGGAGAAGGACATCGCCTTCCTCCAACACATCGAAGACAATGTTCCTGTGTTGCGCGAGGTCTCGACGACCCCCGCAACGATCAACCCTTCATCGCGAATGCGCTGCTGAAGCTCGCCCCTGCCGTGGATATGGAATTGACCGAAGAGTATCAGGGATTTCTGCGATCGCTGGCACGACGGGGTTAACGTCCTGCACAATCACTGCGCCGGCAGTGCATCCGCACGAACTGAATGTCGCCGAATCCACAACGACATTGCGCCCGACCATGACGAGGCGACCATGACCGAACCCCTGAAGGCTGCCGTGTTGCGCGATCGCAAAATCGTGGCCGTGAGCGGGACGGACCGCGGCAAGTTTCTGCAAGGTTTGATGACCAATGATATTCGCCGGCTTGCGCCTGACAGGGCCGTCTATACCGGATTTCTGACAGGTCAGGGCAAGCTGCTCTGCGACGCCTTCGTTGTCGAGGACGCGGACCGTATCCTCATCGATGTCGCCGCCGCTTTTGCGGCGGGCTTCGTCCAGCGCCTGAACGCCTTCAAGTTGCGCGCGGCGGTGGAGATCGGCGAGGCGACGCCTGCTCTTGCCGTGGCGTCGGCATGGGGGACGGAAGCGGCCGCGCGACTGAAGCTCGACCCGGCGGAGGGAGCAGCGGACAGCAGCGCGGTTGCCGAGGCCCGGCACGCGTTCGTCGACCCGCGGATCGCAGCCCTGGGGGCGCGGCTTGTCTATCCGGCGGAGGTTCCGATCGAGGCTCAGCTCGCGCGGATGGGCTTCACCATCGTTACGGCGGCGGACTATACCGCACACCGACTGGCGCTCGGTATTGCCGATACGGCCGAGATCGGGGGCGAGGTCTGCTATCCACTCGAAGCAAATTTCGAAATGCTTCACGGAGTCGATTTCAAGAAGGGCTGCTTTATCGGCCAGGAGCTGACCGCGCGCATGAAGCACAAGATCGAACTGCGCAAGCGTATCCTGCCAGTCAGCGGTGCGACAACGCTGCCATCGGCCGGGACAGCGGTGACGGCCGATGGCACCGCGCTTGGACCACTGATCTCGGCTTTCGGCACCCGGGGCCTTGCCTTGCTTCGTCTCGATCGTCTGGCCGGCGTCCAAAGCGATTCCATTCGCGCCGGCGACGTGCCGCTCATTATCCACTGGCCAGACTGGCTGCCGCGTTGAGCCTGTGACCAAGCACGCGAATCGCAGACCATCAGATACACGTCATCCGCGGCTCATGTCACCTCGCCCCCCTGGCCGTTCCCACGGCAAGTGTTTGGCGCACTTCAACGGCGACATCGCACCCGCCCGGCGTGCTCGGCTAATCCGCCGATAATGGACCGATCCGCACCTGCACGTCGCGAGGCCGTGCCAGATACGGCGACGACGTCACCACAACGTCGGCGCCTGCCCGAGCGTAGGCTGCGACATTCCCGGTATGAATGCCGCCGGCAGCCGCAACGACCGGCCGCGACTGTGCGATTGTCGCCATTCGCGCCACCAGCAAGGCGATCTGGTCCGGCGTAAATTTCTCCGCCTGAATGACGTCGAAGCCGACCGCAGCCGCGACGATCGCCTCCTCGAGCGTGGTCACTTCGACGACCAGCCGCTTTTCCGGCGCAGCGCGCTTCAGCCGTTCGACCAAACCCACGAAAGGCTCTCGGCCGAGAAATGCGCGGTGCTCCGGAAACACCAGCACCGTCTCCGACAGCCCGAGCCGGTGCATCACCGCACCGCCGGCCTTTACCGCGGCAACCGCAAAGCGTTTGGTGCCGGGAACGTTCTTGCGGGTGCAAGCCACCGCAATGCCCGGCGCGACAGCGGTTGCCGCGGCGACGATCGCGCGGGCATCCGTCGCTACGCCGGACCAGATCTCGATCAATGTCTGCGCCACCTTCCAGCTGCGCAGCAGCGCCGACGCCGGGCCGCGCGCGGTCAGGATCGGCGCGCCCGGCTCGAGCATGGTGCCGGAGGACGCAAACAGCTCCACCCGGCCGCCTGCGAGTTCAATGATCGCGGCCGCGTCCTCCGCCAGCGCGAGCACCATGGCGTCGCGGGCGGTGAATTGCATCGAGCCGGAGACCGCACCGATGCCAAGCGCGTCCGTCGTCAGGTCGCCATAGGGAACGTCGTCCGCAAGCAGCTCTTCAAGTTCGGCACGCGATCCGACGGTCGGCGCCGGCCAATGCGGCGTCGGCGATACGAATTCTGCTGGCGGCGGGACTGGGCGCAATTTCGCAGGGCTGTTCATGTGTCATGTCCCATTGAAGACATCCGTGTCGGAACCGCGACAAAGACGTGCCGGATCAGCCGGGCATGCTTCGAAAAACGCCCGGTCGCATCAATGCAAAGCAATCGTTGGACCAAACCGATTGCGGCATGCGGCTTGCTGAGATGACGACAGTGGGGCGATCCATTGATCAGCCGAAGCGGAACGAGGAGATCACGATGAGATTTGCCACGACAGTCCGACTAGCCGTCGGTATCGCGACCTGGGTTCTCACATCCACCAGCCTGCCCGCCGCGCAGACCAACGTCGCCGTTGCGGCCAACTTCACCGAGGCCGCCAAGGAAATCGCCGCCGCGTTCAGGGCCAGGACCGGCCACGAGGCCGTGCTGAGCTTTGGCGCCACCGGGCAGTTCTACACCCAGATCACGCAAGGGGCGCCGTTTCAGGTTCTGCTTGCCGCAGACGACGCTCGTCCGAAAAAGCTGGTCGACGACGGTCTGGCGGTGCCCGGCAGCAACTTCACCTATGCCGTCGGCAAGCTCGTGCTGTGGAGCAAGATGCCCGGCCTCGTGAAGGGGGAGGACACCCTCAAGGCTGCTTCATTCGCCAAACTGGCGATCGTCAATCCGATCGCGGCGCCCTATGGCGCGGCAGCGGTGGAGATGATGAAATCTCTCAAGATTTACGACACGCTGAAACCGAAGCTGGTCGAGGGCGCCACCATCACGCAAGCCTACCAGTTCGTCGAGACCGGCAATGCCGAACTTGGCTTCGTCGCGCTGTCGCAACTCACCGGACCCGAGACCGGGTCACGCTGGCTGGTCCCGCAGGAACTCTATTCGCCGATCCGGCAGGATGCGGTGCTGCTGAAAACCGGAGCTGCGAACGAAGCCGCGACCGGGTTTATCGCCTTCCTCAGGAGTCCGGAAGCGCGCACCATCATCGAGAAATACGGCTACGTTCTCGACGGCCAAAGCTGAACGGCATGAGCGGCCTGCCACCCGACCTCTGGCAATCGGTCTGGCTCACCATCGAGCTGGCGGCGATCACGCCCGTCATCCTGCTCGTGGTCGCCACACCGCTTGCCTGGTGGCTGGCGCGATCGAAAGCCTGGTGGACCGAAGCGATCGCAACGGTTGTCGCGTTGCCGCTGGTGCTGCCGCCAACGGTGCTCGGCTTCTATCTGCTTGTGACGCTCGGTCCCAACGGACCGGGCGGATGGATTGCGAGCCTTTGGGGTGGACGCACCCTCGCCTTTACTTTCGGAGGCCTGGTGATCGGATCGGTGCTGTACTCGATGCCGTTCGTGGTGCAGCCGATCCGCAATGCATTCGCCGCGATCGGCGACCGGCCGCTTGAAGTCGCAGCGACGCTGCGCTCCTCGCCCTGGCGGGCATTCTGGACGGTAGCGGTGCCACAGGCACGGCCGGGGTTCCTGACCGGCGCGGTGCTCGGCTTCGCCCACACCGTCGGGGAATTCGGTCTGGTGCTGATGATCGGCGGCAACATCCCGGGCCAGACCAAGGTGCTGTCAGTGGCAATTTTTGACTATGTCGAAGCTTCGCGCTGGCGTGAGGCCAATATTCTGGCGGGCGGCATGGTGATCTTCGCCTTCGCGGTAATCCTGGCCATGACGCTGATCGACAGGCACAGCGCGGCGGCCCGTCAATGACCACGAAAAGCCCCGCGATCGAGCCCGGAAAAATTCAGGCCGCCTTCCGCGGCAGCCTCGGACACTTTACGCTCGATGCCAGCTTCGTCGTCCCGGCGCGAGGCGTGACGGCGATATTCGGCGCTTCCGGCAGCGGCAAGACCACCGTGGCGCGCTGTCTCGCCGGCCTGCACTGCCTGCCCGGAAGCTTTTGCGCGATCGACGGCGAGATCTGGCAAGACGAAACGACCTTTCGAAAGACGCACCAGCGGCCGATCGGCTACGTGTTTCAGGAAGCCAGCCTGTTCTCGCATCTAACCGTCAAACGCAATTTGCTTTACGGCGCCCCCAAGGACGTACGGACGTCGAACCACGATGGCATCGGCTTCGATGAGGTGATCGAGCTGCTCGGCGTGGCCCGATTGCTGGACCGATCGCCGCACAACCTGTCCGGCGGCGAACGCCAACGCGTCGCGATCGGCCGCGCCTTGCTATCGCAACCAAAGCTGCTGCTGATGGATGAACCCCTGTCGGCGCTGGACCGTACGACCAAGAGCGAAATCCTCCCCTTCCTCGAGCGGCTGCACGCGCGGCTTTCGCTACCGGTCATCTACATCAGTCACGACATGTCGGAGATCGAACGGCTCGCCGATCACCTGGTCCTGATGCAGCACGGCCATGTGGTCGGCGCAGGTCCGCTGCAAGACCTGCAAAGCGACCCGTCGCTGCCGCTCGCCGGTGCGCGCGAAGCAGCGGTCAGCCTGGATGCAACGGTTGAAGCCCATGACGCCGCCTACGGACTGCTGACGCTGCGGGTTGACGGAGGTCACTTGCTGGTACCGGCGCCGCCGGTCGCCGCCGGCAAGCGGCAACGGCTGCGGATTGCCGCAAGCGATGTCTCGATTGCCCGCACCGCTCCCGACGCCAGCTCGATCCTCAACGCCGTGCCGGCGCGCATCGTATCGAATTCCTCGCTCGGGCACGCCGAGGTCATCGTCCTGCTTGCCCTGGGGGCGGACGGCCGCGGCGCACGATTGCTGGCACGGATCACGCGTCGATCGTGGGACCAGCTCGAACTGGCCGATGCCGATAGCATCTTCGCGCAGGTCAAAGGGGTTTCACTGGTGGCGGGACCAGACGGGGCAGACAACCAGGCCAGGTCTGGTATGATCGTCGTGGAACCGGCCAGCGAGAGTACGCTGATCCCGGATCTCGCCCCCTATCCCGCCAAGACAAGCTGCCCGGAACATTCCGGCAAATCTCTCACGCGAAGCGCCATGACAGCCAATTTTAATGACATCAACGCGAATCATTTCGCCGCGGTTCTCTACCGGCCCGAAGACGACGTCGATGCATTGCTTTCCGAATTCGCTGACGCCCTTTTGCGCGACGGCGAACGCATCGGCGGCGTGGTGCAGCGAAATCTCAAGGACGATGCCGGCCGGCCAAACGGCATGCTCGTCATCGACCTGCTGACCGGCGGGGAGATTTCGATCTGTCAGCCCCTCGGCCGCGGCGCCATCGCGTGCAAGCTCGACCCGGCCGGCCTTGCCGAAGCATCGCTTGCGGTCTCACGCGCCATTGCCGAAGACGCCGCACTCATCATCGTGAACAAGTTTTCCAAGCAGGAAGCGGCCGGTCACGGCCTGCGCAGCGAACTTGCCGAGGCGATCATCGCCGGCGGCCCCGTGCTGACCGCCGTGCCGGAAAAATGCCTCGACGCCTGGCGGGAGTTTACCGGCGACCAAGGTACGATGCTGCTCTGCGCACCGCACGTCGTTATGGACTGGTGGCGCGAGGTGTCGATACGACGAGCCGGCGCCCGCGCCGCCCAGCAGGCGGCGGCCGTCGCCGCGCCTATTTCCCGATCATCACGTCCGACGACCTGATCACAGCCGAGACGCTGTCGCCGACCTTCCACGCAAGTTCATCGACCGCCTCGTTGGTGATCGACGACGCCACCGCAGGGCGGCTCGGGCGAAAGCTGGTTGTCGTGTTTCCGACAATCCCGTGATGCGGCGCCGTTTCCTCGATGCACATCGCTTGCTTCATCCGAATACGGCCTCGCCAAAATGACATCGATGGAGTTCGAAGAATGCTCGGAATTGGAGACTAGCTGCCGTCCTTTGAGGTTGTCGGCGTCAAGCCCGGCTTCCACATGCAAGAGGAAAAGGGACAGAGCGCGTCGAGCCGCTAACAGAAAGCAGCTTTGCCGGATAGTGGAAGATCATCTTCTTCTATCCGAAGGATTTCACTTTCGTATGCCCGACGGAGATCGCAGAGTTCGCACGGCTATCGAAGGACTTCGCCGACCGCGACGCCGTCGTGCTCGGCGGCTCCACCGATAACGAGTTCTGCAAGCTCGCCTGGCGCCGCGAGCACAAGGATCTGCATCATCTGCCGATCTGGCAGTTCGCCGACAGCAAGGGCTCGCTGGTCGACGGCCTCGGCGTTCGCTCTCCCGATGGCGTCGCCTACCGCTACACCTTCATTGCCGACCCCGACAACGTGATCCAGCACGTCTATGCGACCAACCTGAACGTGGGGCGCAGCCCGAAGGATACGCTGCGGGTGCTCGACGCGTTGCAGACCGACGAATTGTGCCCCTGCAACCGCGAAGTCGGCGGCGCAACCCTCAAGGTGGCGTGAGGCGCCATGTCGATCGAAGCCCTGAAAGACAGCATTCCGGATTTCGCCAAGGACGTCAGGCTCAACCTGACGTCGATGGCGTCAGATGAAACGCTCGACACACAGACCAAATACGGACTCTTCCTCGCCTGCGCGATCGCAACCCGCAATCCCGCCGTAATATCGGCCATGGAAGCGGTCGCAGCCGAAGCGCTTACGCCCGCGGCCATCGCGGCGGCCAAATCGGCCGCCTCGGTGATGACGATGAACAACATCTACTACCGGTTCATCCACCTCGCCTCGAACAAGGAATACGCGACGATGCCGGCGCGATTGCGCATGAACGTCATCGCCAATCCCGGCGTCGACAAGGCCGACTTCGAACTATGGTCCCTGGCGGTATCCGCGATCAACGGTTGCGGGGCCTGCATTGACGCCCACGAGAAGGTCCTGAATGAAGCCGGCGTTGCCGCGGCGACGATCCAGACCGCCGTCCGCTTTGCCGCGATCATCCAGTCGGTCGCGGTGGCGACCGAAGCAGGCGCCATGACGCCGGCTGAGGCGGCCGAGTAGATCAGACATCCCGTGGCGCCATGCCGGCAGACTATAGCGTGGCGGCAGTTTGACCCGGCCGGACCGCCGCATGAGTCGCGCTGCACGGCAATCTCGAATCACAGTCCCGGTCGCAGCTCTCCATGATTTTCCGGATCGTGGCGACGCAGCGACCGCATTCGACCCTGCATCCCAGGCAGCCATAGACCTGATGGGCAGTGCGCGGCAGCTCATCCGTGCCGTTCACGGCCGAGCGGACGTCGTGGTCGGTCAGGACATTACAGGAGCAGACGATCATGGCGGACAAAATCCTGACTTCAACAGATAGTCTCGTGACGAGGTGTACTGACGGACCTGGATACGCCGCCATCATGCGGACGCGCAGCTATTCGTGCTGCCGATATCCCGGCTATCCGCCCCCTCGCCTTATCCGAACTTGAACAGTACGCCGTAGCCGCCGCGGGGATAGCTCCACTCGATATCGCCGCTTGGTTCGCCGATCACCCGGCAGGTGCCGCACTCGACGCAGCCATCGACCGTGACCTCCACCTGCCCGCTGTCGTTGAGTTCGTAGCATCGCGCCGGGCAGACCTTGAGCAGGGTGAGGAGCGCGGGCGTCGGCACCGTGTGCGGCCGCACCTTGATGTGAGCGCGGCCCGCATCGACCAGATATCGGTTGTAGAACAGCTTGTCTTCGACGCGCACCGCGAGCTCAGTCGTCATGTTCGATCTCCACCGTTGTAACCGCGTTCAGCAATCCGGCATTTGCCAGCTATCGCCATGCCCGGGCGAAGCGGTATGCGTCGCCGAACAGGCCCGTCCATGACCGCGCTTTGACAAACGATCGCAGCGTGGTCTTCTCCTTCTCGATCTTGGGAATTCCATCGACACGCACGAAATTCTGCATTGCCTTGGAAACGAGCTGCGGATAAGTCAGAAAAAAGTTCTGCGACTGGATATGCATCAGCTGCGGCATATCCTTATATTTTTTGAGATCCTTGATGACGAAAGAATCGTCCAGCATCTTCTTGTAGAGTGCCAGGTTGTCCTTCGTCATCGGATCCTTGCGCGACTTGACCTGGAAAATCGCCTCGGCGGCGATGCGGCCGGAAGTCATGGCAAGGTTCGAACCTTCCCGATGAATCGCGTTGTTGAGCTGCGCGGCGTCGCCGACCACGACCCAGCCTTCGCCATAGAGCTGCGGGATCGCGTTGTAGCCGCCTTCCGGAATGAGATGGGCGGAATACTCCTTCACCTCGGAGCCCTCGATCAACGGTGCCACCGATGGGTGACGCTTGAAGCGCTCCAGCAGGCCGTAGGGCGTCTCTCCGGTCTTCTGGAAGTCGGCTACAAGGCATCCGATGCCGAGCGATACGCACTCCTTGTTCGCGTAAATGAAGCCCATCCCGGTCATCCCGCGCGAGATCGTACCCGCTGCCTCGATCACAGTGCCTTCATCGCCCTTGAGGTTGAAGCGGGCTTCGATGGTCTCGCGCGGCAGAAAATGCATTTCCTTGACCGCGAGCGCGACATTGTCGGGCTTCGGCCTCTCGCGCAGGTCGGCCCGCGTACCGAGCAACCCGTTGACGCCCTCCGCCAGCACGACCACATCGGCATGCACCTCGCCGTCATGCCGATCGGTACGGACGCCGATCACCCGACCGTAGGCGTCCTGCACCAACTCGGTCACGGTGGTCTCGCACAGCACCGTTGCACCGGCTTCCCGCACCTTGGACGAGAACCACTTGTCGAACTGCGCGCGGATGATGGTGTAGCGGTTCGGACGCTCCTCGTTGAAATCCTCGGAACGATAATGCAGGCCGACGTGGGCGCGATCGTCCATCATCCAGAAGCGCTGCTCAACCAGATGACGCTCGAGCGGCGCGTCTTCGCGAAAGTCCGGGATCAGCTTCTCCAGCATATCGGCATAGAGGATCGCGCCCTGGACGTTCTTCGATCCCGAATATTCGCCGCGTTCGAGCTGCAGCACTTTCAGGCCCCGTTGCGCCAGCGTCAGCGTCGCGGCGTTTCCGGCCATCCCGGCGCCGACGACGATCGCATCGAATCTTTCCTCGATCATGGCAGGCTCCCTTTAGCTTGCGATGCGGTCGCGCGAATGCGGCGACAGCCGCGCGCGAAACGCCTCGGTCAGCGCCGGCAACAGCCGGATCGCATCGGTGACGATTCCGATATGGGCGAACTCAAAGATCGGCGCGTTCTTGTCGGTGTTGATGGCGACGATCAGATCGGCGCCTTCGACTCCGACACGATGCTGGATCGCCCCCGAAATTCCGGCGGCGATATACAGCTTCGGCCGGATGGTCTTGCCGGTCTGGCCGATCTGCCGGTCGGAGGTGACCCAGCCCTTCTGCACCAGCGGGCGCGAACAGCCATATTCGGCGCCGAGCACCGATGCGAGCTGGCGCACCAGCTGGAAATTTTCCGGTGACCCGAGCCCAAGTCCGCCTGCCACCACGACATCGGCAAACGCGAGATTGGAGTTGGCGGATTCGCGGTCCGGCAGGAACGACAGCACCTTGGTGACGATGTCGTCCTCGACCAGGCCGAGCGGATGGGTAACGATCCGCCCCGTATCGCGTTGCACCCGCTCCGGCATCTGCATCACCCGCGGACGTACCGTTGCCATCTGCGGCCGATAGTTGAGGGTATAGATCGTGCACATCAGCGATCCGCCGAAGGTCGGGCGGGTCGCCGCCAGCGAGCCATCGGCATCGACGTCGAGCGCAGTGCAATCGGCGGTCAGCCCGGTGAGCAGCGTGGTCGCCACCGAGCCCGCGAGGTCACGGCCGAGCGTGGTCGCCCCAAGCAGCAATATCTCCGGCTTGTAGGTGTTGACGACGTCCGTCAGCGCCTTGGTGTAGGATTCATTGCGGTAATCAGCGAGCAAATTGTCGGCAACGACATAGGCCAGGTCGGCGCCATAGCAAAACGCCTCGGCGGCGGCCTGCCGCGTCGCCTCGCCCTCGGGTCCGATCACCACGGCGGCGAGATCGACCTTCAGCTTGTCGGCGAGCTGGCGCCCGGCTCCCAGCAATTCCCACGATACGGGATGGACCAGGCCGCGTTCCTGCTCGATGAATACCCAGACGTGCTTGTAGCCCTTGAAGTGATCGGGCAGCTCCTTCTTGGTCGCTGACCGTCCCGCCGGGGCTGGTGTTTTCGCGGCTTCGCTCATCGATCGGCTCCTGTGTCAATCGGTTAGAATCCGCGCGCCAATACCACGAGCTCGGCTTCGAGCTTGGGCTGACGCTTGAAAATGTCCTCGATCAGCGCCTCGGCGGGCGGCCGGCTGCCGCAGTCGATCATCACCGCCTTCTCCGCGCGTGGCGGCGGAGCGAAAACCTTCTTGACGATCGTCGGCGAGCCGCGCAGCCCGCATTTCGAAATATCCTCGACACCCGCGTCCTGCGCGCTCCATTTGACGATGGTGGCGCGCGCGGCGCGCAAGGCGTCGACCATGGCGCCACGCCGGATCTCGTTGGTGGCGTCCAGCATGCTGATCAGGCAGGGCAGCTTGGTGCGCAGCATCTGCACCCCGCCTTCCGATCGCCGCTCGGCCTCGATGGTACGTCCGGCAAGATCGAGCGTGCTGATTTTGGCGACGTAAGTCAGCTGCAGCAGACCGAGCCGCTTGGCGATGCCGGGGCCGACCTGGGCGGTGTCTCCGTCGATCGTCTGCTTGCCAGTCAGGATGATGTCGGGCGCGCCATAGGTCTCGCCGATCTTGCGGATCGCGGTAGCAAGCGCATAGCTCGTCGCCAGCGTATCGGCGCCGGCAAAGAACCGGTCGGTCAACAGCACGGCGCGATCAGCCCCGAACGTCAGCGCCTTGCGCAGGCTGTCCTCGGCCGAAGGCGGCCCCATGGTCAATACGGTCACTTCACCGCCGAACTTGTCGCGCAGTTCGAGGGCGGCTTCGAGCGCG
>CADEDX010000094.1 GCA_902826195.1 uncultured Bradyrhizobium sp.
TCTAACTGCGGCCTCCTCCATCACTCCCGCCCCTCGCCCTTCGGATCGGCCGTACCACGCTGCGCCAATCGCTCCACTACAACAATCTCCTTGAACCACTGCTTGGTCGGCTTTGCAAAGAAACCGCCCCAGCGACCATTGGGCGGGATGTCGTCCTTGACCCCGCTCATGGCCGTGACCTGGGCGCCGTCGCCGATCTTGAGGTGGTTGTTGATGCCCACCTTGGCCCCCAGCGCGACGTTGTCACCGATCGTCAGGCTGCCCGCGAGCCCGATCTGCGCTGCGAGCAGGCAGTGCCGGCCGATGGTCACATTGTGGCCGATCTGGACCTGATTGTCGATTTTGGTGCCTTCGCCGATCACCGTGTCGCGCAAGCTGCCGCGATCGATGGTGGTTCCGGCGCCGACCTCGACATTGTTCTGGATCAGGACCCGGCCGGTCTGCGGCACCTTCTGATGGCCGTCGGGACCGAAGAAGATGAAGCCATAGCCGTCCTGCCCGATGCTGCAGCCGGGATGGATCAGCACATTGTTGCCGATCAGCGTGAACTGGATCGCGGTGCGGGCGCCGACATTGCAGTCGCGGCCGATCTTGACGTCGGCGCCGATCACCGCGCCTGCCCCAATCACGGTGCCAGCGCCGATCTCGACCCGGGGCCCGATCACCGCCAGCGGATCGACGATGACGTCGTCCTCGAGGTGGGCCGAGGGGTCGATGATGGCCGACGGCGCGATGCCGTCATTGCCGAACCAGGATTGCGGACGAAGTGCATGGGCGTGCCATTCGCGCGCCAGCTTGACGAAGGCGCGGAACGGCTGCGCCGCGCGCAGCACCGCCACATGGGCGGGCACCTGGGGCTCGAAGCGCGGGCTGACCAGGACCGCGCCGGCCTTGGTCGCCTGGAGCTGGCCAGCGTATTTGAGGTTGTCGAAAAATGCCAGATGCATGGGACCGGCTTCGTCGAGCGAAGCAAGCGCCCTGACCGTCTGACCGCCCCGCGCGGGGTCGACCAATAACGCTCCCGTCAGCGCGGCCAGTTCGACCAGCGTCGCGGAAGCAGGTTGCTTGAAGAATATCGGCTGCGCCATTCCATCCGTCAAAGTCTGGCCGGCCTTCACATAAGAGCGCCGGCCCCGAAAACGCAGCCGGCCTCCTTTGCTTCAGGCGTTCCTGCCACGCGGACTCTGTCACGCGGATCTGGGTCCGTTCGTTTCAAGATACCTCAGAACGAGGTGCCACCGCCAAACTTGAATTCCTGAACGCGGTCGTATGCACCCTTGGTGAGCGGAACCGCGTAGTCGAAGCGCAGCGGACCAAACGGCGAAGCCCAGATGAGACCGACACCGACCGAGCTGCGGACCACGTTGCCATTGTCATACACCAGTCCTGTACAGGTTCCGGACAAAGCGCCCGTCGTCGCCGTCGCCTGAGTCGGCTTGATACAATTTGAATTGGCCGGGGTCGTCAGCTCAGCCGTCTGAGCCCAGGTCGTCGGTCCCTTGTAATCAAACAGTCCGCCGGCGTCGGCATAGATCGACCCCTTGAGCCCGACTTCCTTCGGCAGGAACCAGAACGGCATCTGCAGTTCCAGCGAGGCGCCCCAATACTTGGTGCCGCCGAGTGCGTCACGCGTGCCGAATGGATTGAGATCGCGCGGACCAATGCCGTTCGGCGCAAAACCACGCACCAGGTTCGGCCCCATCTGGAAGTGATCGAGCATGCGCAGTTCGCTGCCGCCGAACTGGTTCAGCATGCCGCCCTGCAGACGGATCAGGCCGACAATATCGGCGACCAGCGGGGTGTAGTACTTCGCATCGATCGCCGACTTGATGTACTTCACGTCGCCGCCGACGCCGGCGAAGTCCTGCTTCCAGTCAATCAGCAGGCCGTCGGTCGGGTTCTTGTTGTTGTCCAGCGTGTTGTAGTTCAGCGAGTAACCGACCGACGAGGTCAGCGCCTTGCCGCTCTGCAGCTCCCGGCGCACGGGCAACGAGGCCTCACCGTCCAAGTAGCAGCCAAGTGACGAGCCATTGACCGGGCTTACCGCAGCAGGTGCAAAAGCAGCCGGGCTTGGATTGTACGCCGGATTCGGCGTGACGCCATCTGCCAAGAACGGATTATTGTTGCAGTTCCTCAGGGCATCGGGCAGCGAGATTTCCTGCTGGTAGATCGAATAGCGCAGCTGCAGCGACAGATCTTCCCGCAGCGTGAAGCCGAGTCGCGGGCTGAAGCCCAGCGTCTTGGTGCCGTAGGCGATGTAGCTGTTGGCCAGCTGCTCGCGATAGAACAGGTCGAGGCCCAGGGCGACGCGATAGTCGAACAGGTAGGGATCGACGAACGACAGCGAACCGCCGCGCGCATACTGACCATAGGTCACGGCTGCCTTCGCATAGAGGCCGCGGCCGAGGAAGTTCCGCTCCGAAATGCTGACTTCGGCCAGCGCACCATCGGTGGTCGAATAGCCGCCCGACACCGAGAAGTCGCCGGTCGACTTCTCTTCGAGATCGACGACCAGGATCACACGATCGGTCGACGAGCCGGGCTCGGTCACGATCTTCACGCTCTTGAAGAAGTCGAGGTTCTTCAGCCGGCGCTCGGCGCGATCGACCAAGGCGCGGTTATAGGCGTCGCCTTCGGACAGATCGAACTCGCGGCGAATCACATAGTCGCGGGTGCGGGTGTTACCCCGCACGTTGATGCGCTCGATATAGGTGCGCGGACCCTCGTCGATAGCGAACACGATCGAAACGGTGTGCGCTTCGAAATTGCGATCGCCGCGCGGGCGCACCACGGCGAAGGCGTAGCCGCGCCGCGAGGCCTCGATCTGCATTTCCTCGACGGATTTCTCCAGCGCCTCGGCATTGTACACCGAGCCGACGGTGACGCGCGAGAAGCTGCGCATCGAGGCGGTATCGAGGGTCGCGATGGAAGTCTGGAAGTCGACATTGGCGACGCGATATTGCTGCCCTTCCTCGACCTTGAAGGTGACCGAGAAGCCCTTCTTGTCGGGATCGTATTCGGTCAGTGCAGCCACCACCTGCACGTCGGCGTAGCCATTCTTAAGATAGAAGCGGCGAATCAGGTCGCGGTCGGCCTCGACCCGGTCCGGATCGTAGACGTCGGCGCCGCCGAGGAAGCTCAAAAGGTTGGATTCGCGGGTCTTGATGATGTCCTTCAGCCGATAGGACGAATAGGCGACGTTGCCGACGAACTCGATCGAGCGGACGCCGGTCTTGTTGCCCTCGGTGACCGTGAAGATCAGGTCGACGCGGTTGTTCGGCTGCTCGATGATTTCAGGGGTCACGCGCACGTCATAGCGGCCGGAACGCCGGTAGATTTCAGCAATGCGCTGGGCGTCCGACTGGACCATCGGGCGCGAGAATGTGCCGCGCGGCTTGGACTGGATTTCAGCCGAAAGCTGCTCGTCCTTGACCTTCTTGTTGCCCTCGAAGGCGATGCGGCCGATCACGGCGTTTTCGACCACGGTCACGACCAGCCGGCCGCCGACCTGATTGATACGCACGTCCTGGAACAAGCCGGTCTCGATCAGCGCCTTGAGGCCGTCGTCGATCTGGGCCTGCCCGAGTCGGCCGCCCGGACCCGGCTTGAAATAGGAACGGATGGTTTCAACCTCGACACGCCGGTTTCCTTCGACGGCGATCGACGCCGCAGTCTGGGCCGCAGCAGGCCCCGACACCAGCGCGCCCCCCGTTGGCGCGGCAACCATGATCAGAGCGCCCAGAAGGGCTCCCCGCACTCGCATTCCCAACATCATGCGCAAAGCGCCCTCGTCATTCATTTGCCGGCCCACACCCCTACGAACCGACAGATTCCCAAAGTCGCTCTGCTTGTAGCCAATTTCGAGAGGGCGGCAAACCAGACATCGCAGTGCGATTCCATTTTCATTCCAAGACGTTGCCAATGGGCAACGTCACAAAAAAGCCGCGGCTCAGATCGGCCGAACAGCCCCCTCAGCCACGGCACCTGCTGGAAATCATTGTAGAAAGCGAACACCATCAGCATCAGGACAAGGACTAGCCCCACACGAAACCCGTATTCCTGCGACTTTTCCGACAGCGGACGGCCCCGCAAAACCTCCGCCGCGTAGAACAAAAGGTGACCTCCGTCGAGCAGTGGAACCGGGAACAGGTTCAGAAGCCCGATGGAAATGGACAGCACTGCTGCCAGATGCAGCAGGGGAATCAGTCCGAGGGTGGCAACCTGCCCCGAAATCTGTGCGATCCGAATCGGTCCGCCGATCTGGTCGGCGCTCGCCCGCCCGGTGAAGACGTTGCCGATATAGGACAGCGTCTGGTCGATGACGAACCAGGTTTCCTTGATACCCAGCCAGAACGCGCTGGCCGGATCGACCTTCTCGGTGGTGACTTCGCCCGGCGAGGTCGCGCGGGTGATCCCGAGGATGCCGAGACGCTGCGTGTTGCCGAACGGGTCCTTCACTTCGCGCAGTTCCGGCGTGCCCTTCAGCTCCAACGTGGAATCGCCGCGCTTGACGCTAAAG
This sequence comes from uncultured Bradyrhizobium sp., assembly GCA_902826195.1. GTDB lineage: Bacteria > Pseudomonadota > Alphaproteobacteria > Rhizobiales > Xanthobacteraceae > Bradyrhizobium. The sequence continues at coordinate 4,520 of CADEDX010000094.1, forward strand.
CTCAAGGTGTCGCCGGCGCGGGTACTGACTAGGCGCTGCATGTCGGAGAAGCTGCCGATCTTCTTGCCGTCGATGGCGGTGACGATGTCGCCGACCTGGAACCCTGCCCGCTCCGCGGCGCTGGCGGCCTCGATCTTGTCGACACGCGCCGTGGTGCTCGGCTTGCCGAAGAAGGTGAAAAGGCAGGTGAAAATGACGATCGCCAAAATGAAATTCGCGATCGGACCGGCGGCGACGATGGCCGCGCGGGCGCCGACCTTTTTGTGATGGAAGCTGCCCGCCCGCTCCTCTGCAGTCATACTGGCGAGCGTATCGGCCGAGGCCGGCGTCGAAGCTTCCGATTCATCGCCGAAGAATTTCACGTAGCCGCCGAGCGGGATTGCGGAGATTTTCCAGCGCGTGCCGTGGCGGTCGTTGAAGCCGGCGAGTTCCGGCCCGAAGCCGAGCGAGAATGTCAGCACCTTCACACCGGCCCAGCGAGCGACCAGAAAGTGGCCGAGTTCATGGAAGAACACGACGATGGTCAGGACGAACAGGAAGGGAATGATGTAGCCGACGAGCCCATGGCCCAACGTATTGAAGCTATTCAGCAAAAAGTCCGACATCAGATTCCCCTCGACAAGAGCCCGTGGCTCCGCCCCCGACCCTCTAGGATGCCTTTAAGGCGATTTGAGGCAATAGGGCGGCAGCTCGATTTCGCGCGTTATGGTCAACGGAAATCGCGTCGTCGGCCGAGCTCAAAGGCGCAAGGTTCCCGCCGCGGATCCAGTCGTTGAGGGTGGCTTCGACCAGACGCGCGATCGCGCCGAACCTGATCTGTCCGGCGATGAACGCCGCCACCGCCACCTCATTGGCTGCGTTGAAGACCGTGGTCGCACCACGGCCCGTACGTAGCGATTCGTAGGCCAGCCGCAAGCCGGGGAACCGTTCGAAATCCGGCGCCTCGAAGGTCAGCTGACCGATTTTGGCGAGATCCAGCCGCGCCGACGGGCCGACGATGCGGTCCGGCCAGCCAAGGCAATGCGCGATCGGGATGCGCATGTCGGGGGCGCCGAGCTGCGCCACCACGGAGCGGTCGGAGAATTCGACCATGCCGTGGATGATGGACTGCGGATGCACCAGCACATCGATTTCGTCGGCGCTAAGCGCAAACAGATAGGAAGCCTCGATGACTTCGAGGCCCTTGTTCATCATCGAAGCCGAATCGATGGTGATCTTCTGGCCCATGCTCCAGTTCGGATGTTTGAGCGCCTGCGCCAGCGTCGCCTGCTCGATGTCCCTTGCGGCCCAGGTGCGGAACGGACCGCCGGATGCGGTGATGATCACCCGCACCAGCTCCTCGCGGTTGCCGGACGACAGCGCTTGAAACAATGCGTTGTGCTCGGAATCCGCCGGCAGGATGCAGGCGCCGGCCTTTGCCGCGCGCTGCATGAAGAAATCGCCGGCGCACACCAGGCATTCCTTGTTGGCGAGCGCTACCGCCGCACCGCGGTCGACCGCCGCTAAAGCGGGCTTCAGGCCAGCCGCACCGCTCACCGCCGCCATCACCCAGTCGGCAGGCCGCGCCGCGGCCTCGATCACGGCGCTTTCGCCGGCGCCACATTCGATACCCGTGCCTGCCAGCGCATCTTTCAGTTGGCCCAGCCGCGCCGGATCGGCGATCGCGGCAAACTGCGCACCGAATTCTTTGGCGAGCTTGGCCAGCGCGTCGACATTGGAATTCGCCGTCAGCGCGACGACCGAATAGCGGCCGCGCGCGCCGCGCAGCAGATCCATGGTGCTGTCGCCGATCGAACCGGTGGCGCCCAGCACCGTCACGGTGCGTGCGTCGGCGGCCACGACCTTGTTATTCCGCAACGGAACAGCGCTCATATTTTCACCAAACCATAAGACCGCGGCCGACGCCATCCGCGCCGCCCCGGAGAAAACCGAAAACTGCCGCCACGACGACGGCTGCGACAAACCCGTCCAGGCGATCCATTAGCCCGCCGTGGCCCGGAATAATGTGACTTGAGTCCTTTACGCCAAAACGCCGCTTCACGGCGGATTCAAAGAGGTCGCCGAGCTGCGAGACGATCGAAAGCGCTCCGGAAAGCAGCAATAACGGCCCTATACGACCCAGATCGAGGGCAGCAAAGCCTGCCGCCACGGCCAGGCCGGCGGCCAGGCCGCCGAGGGCGCCTGCCCAGGTCTTTTTCGGACTGACGCGCGGCCAGAGTTTTGGGCCGCCGATGCCGCGGCCGGCGAAATAGCCGCCGCTGTCGGTCACCCATACGATCAACAACACCAACATCAGCGCGGCGAAGCCATTGACGGGATCAAGGCGCACCAGAATCGAGGCGATCTCGGCCGCCGCCGCATACAAAAATCCCGCCGCCGCCCAATGTCGCTGCTCCGGCACGATCGACGCCACCATAATGAGGCCGACGCCGAGCACGACCAGCGCGGCATCGAGCCGGCCCATCGCAAGACAAGCCCCGGCGATCACCAACGCAACCACGCCGGGCACCATCACGCGGGTAACGCCGGCCAGCCCCACGATCGCGAGCCATTCCACGAACAGGCCGATGGCCGCCAGCGTCACCAGCGTCGTCCAGAGCCAGCCGCCCGCATAGGCAATCGCGACCGCTATTGGGATCAGTACGGCAGCCGCAGCGATGCGCATGACGAGATTGCGAGAATCGGTGCCTGCTGCCGCCGGCGCGGCCCGGTCCTCGGTCACGATCCGGTTTTCGCGGCGAGGCCGCCAAAACGACGTTCCCGCCTGGCGTACTCGGCAATCGCGCTTTCCAGCGCCGCCTTGTCGAAATCCGGCCAATGGATCGACACGAAAACCAGTTCGCTATAGGCCGCCTGCCACATCAGGAAGTTCGATAGCCGCTGCTCGCCGCTGGTGCGGATAATCAGGTCGGGATCGGGAATGTCGGGCGCGTCGAGATAACGGCCGAGCGTGTCGGCGTCGATCGATGCCGGATCACGCCTGCCCTCCGCCACTTCGCGCGCGAGCTTTTGCGCGGCATTGGCGATTTCCTGGCGCGATCCGTAGTTGAAGGCGACCACGAGGTTGAGCTTGGTGTTGCCGCGAGTCAGTTCCTCGGCCTCGCTCAAGAGCGTGCAGATGTCGGGCTCGAGCCCTGCCCGCTCCCCGATCACGCGCACGCGAACGCCGTCGCGATGCAGCGTTGCCAGATCGTTGCGGATGAAGCGGCGCAGCAGCCCGAACAGATCACCGATCTCGGTCGCCGGTCGCGACCAGTTCTCCGAGCTGAACGAGAAGATCGTCAGATATTGCACGCCTAGTTCATGGGAAGCGCGAACAACGCGGCGCAGCGCATCGACGCCGCGGCGGTGGCCTTCAGCACGCGGCAGGCCGCGCGCGGCCGCCCAGCGCCCGTTTCCGTCCATGATGATCGCCACATGCAACGGGACGGATCGATCCGGTCCTTCAGTGGCGGGGGCGGCGGCGTTCGGCATTATCTGAATTCCAGACCCATCTCGATACTTCGATATTGCCTTCAAACGGTGAGGATTTCCTTTTCCTTCGCCGCGAGCAACTGATCGATTTCCGCGATCGTGGCGTCGGTCGCCTTTTGCACGTCGTTGGCGATCCGCTCCTGATCGTCTTCGGAAATCTCGTGATTCTTTTCGAGCTTCTTCGCGATATCGAGCCCGTCGCGACGGACATGGCGGACCGCCACCTTGGCGGCTTCCGCATATTTATGCGCGACCTTGACCAGTTCCTTGCGCCGCTCCTCGTTGAGTTCGGGGATACGCAAGCGCAGCACCTGGCCTTCGGTCGCGGGCGACAGGCCGAGATTGGAATCGACGATCGCCTTTTCGACGGCCTTCACCATCGACTTGTCCCACACCTGCACCGAGAGCAGGCGCGGTTCCGGCACGCTCACGGTCGCGAGCTGGTTGAGCGGCATATGCGAGCCGTAAGCCTCGACCTGCACCGGCTCGAGCATCGAGGCCGACGCGCGTCCCGTCCGCAGCCCGCCCAGCTCGTGCTTGAGCGAGGTGGTGGCGCCTTGCATGCGGCGCTTCAATTCGTTGATGTCAAAACCGGGCGTGGGCATAACGCTCTCCCCTCCTTAGAAACCAGCCGCCGGCGTCATGGTAGCCTGCGGTTCGAAGTACTACGGCCAATTCAGCCGGCGACCACCGTGCCATGGCCGGCGCCGCGCAGGATCGCGCCGATCGAACCCGGCTCGGCGATCGAGAATACGATGATAGGCAGTGACGTCTCGCGGGCAAGCGCGAATGCGGTCGCATCCATCACCTTGTAGTCTCCGGCAATCGCCTGCGAATGCGTCAGCCGGTCGAAACGCTTGGCGGACGGGTCCTTTTTCGGATCAGCGCTGTAGACGCCGTCGACATTGGTGGCCTTCAGCACAGCCTGCGCCCCGATCTCGGCCGCCCGCAACACCGCCGTGGTGTCGGTAGTGAAGAACGGGTTGCCAGTTCCACCACCGAGCAACACGATCCGTCCCTCGGAAAGATATTTGTGCGCCGCACTGCGGGTGAACAGTTCGGAAATCTCGGGCATCACGAACGCCGACAAGGTCCGCGCCGGCGTGCCCTTGCGCTCGATCGCGGATTCCAGCGCCAGGCAGTTCATCATGGTGGCGAGCATGCCCATGGTATCGCCGGTCGGGCGCGACACGCCGCGCGAGGAAACCTCGACGCCGCGGACGATATTGCCGCCGCCGATCACGACAGCCACCTCGACGCCGAGCTTCTGGGCGGAGATCAGGTCTTCGGCGATGCGGTCAACGGTGGGCTGGTCGATACCGAAGGAATGGCTGCCGGCGAGATATTCGCCCGAGAGCTTGATCACGACGCGACGATAGACCGGCTCAGCCATTGCTTACGCTTCCCTCTCCCGCGCAGATGACTTCCGGCGCGCGTGCGCCGGAAGCTCGAGCATGATCCGGAACAGTAGAAACCGGTTTTCCCTAGGGACAAACGCGGAACGCGCTTGCCCGGAGATCATGCTCAAACAAAGAGATCAGATCATGATGCGATTCGATCGCACCATGATCTATTGACCGCAGCGATTACTTCTTGCCGCTGGCCGCCGCGACCTCGGCTGCGAAATCGGATTCCTGCTTTTCGATTCCCTCGCCGAGAGCGTAGCGCACAAATCCGGCAATCTTCACCGGCGCGCCGATCTTGCCTTCGGCTTCCTTCACCGCCTGCGCGACCGACTTGCCCTTTTCGTCGTGGATGAAGGCCTGCTCAAGCAAGCAGACTTCCTTGGAATAGGTCTTCAGGCCGGACTCGACGATCTTCTCGATCACGTTCTCCGGCTTGCCCTGCTGACGGTACTTGTCGGCCAGCACGTCCTTTTCGCGCTTCACGATCTCCGGATCGAGGCCGGACGGATCCAGCGCCTGCGGATTGGTCGCGGCGACATGCATCGCGAGCTGACGGCCGAGATGGCTGAGCTCATCGGTCTTGCCGGTGGATTCGAGCGCCACCAGCACGCCCATCTTTCCGGCGCCCTCGACCACCGCGCCATGGACATAGTTCGACACCACGCCCTTGGTCACTTCGATCGAGGCCGCGCGGCGCAGCGACATGTTCTCGCCGATGGTGGCGATCGCATCCGAAATCGCGGTCTCAATGGTGACATCGCCGACCTTGGCCGCCTTGATAGCTTCCACATCGCTGCCGACGCGTAGCGCTATCTGGGCGATCATCTTGACCAGGCCCTGGAACTGCTCGTTGCGCGCCACGAAATCGGTTTCAGAGTTGACTTCGACCACGACGCCCTTGGTGCCCGACGTCAACGCGCCGATCAGGCCTTCGGCTGCGACCCGGCCGGCCTTCTTGGCGGCCTTCGACAGACCCTTCTTGCGCAACCAATCCTGCGCTTCCTGCATGTCGCCATTGGTTTCGGTCAGCGCTGCCTTGCAGTCCATCATGCCTGCGCCGGTCGACTCGCGCAGTTCCTTGACCATCGCCGCAGAGATCGTTGCCATCGTCGGATATCCTTCTTGCCTGTGAGCTTTCGGGCGCGGCGCGCAATTTGCGCCGTGCCGCGTCAAGCTCCAGGGAATGTCGCAATCTGGGGATCAAAACCGGTGGCCGGAAGACCCGGCCACGCGGGGTACCAATTATTCCGCCTCCGCGGTCAGCGTCTTGGCCTGGGCAACCCAGGCATCGGCGCGGCTCGGAAGACCGACCTCTTCGCCGATCTTGTGCGCGGTATCATGGTCGAGCTCGGCGAGCTGCCAGTAGTGGAAGATGCCGAGGTCATTGAGCTTCTTCTCGATCGCACCCGAGACGCCTGTGAGCTTCTTGAGGTTGTCCGCGGTGCCGCGCGGCCCGGCCAGACCCTGGAACCCGGTCGGCTGCGGTGCTGCCGGAATCTCCTCGCGGGCCGGCTGGGTAGAGGCGCCGATATCGATGCCGTGGTCGCCCTGGGCGCGCGAGATGCCGTCGATGGCGGCGCGGGCAATCAGGTCGCAATACAGCGAAATGGCGCGGCCGGCGTCGTCATTGCCCGGCACCACAAAGGTGATGCCCTTGGGGTCGGAGTTGGTGTCGACGATCGCGGCGACGGGAATGTTGAGCCGCTGCGCTTCCTGGATCGCGATGTCTTCCTTGTTGGTGTCGATCACGAAGATCATGTCGGGAAGACCGCCCATGTCCTTGATGCCGCCGAGCGAACGGTCGAGCTTGTCGCGCTCGCGCTGCAGCGTCAGCCGCTCCTTCTTGGTATAGGAGTTGGCTTCGCCGCCCGACAGCACCTCATCGAGGTGACGCAGGCGCTTGATCGAGCCCGAAATCGTCTTCCAGTTGGTCAGCGTGCCGCCGAGCCAGCGCGAATTGACGAAATACTGCGCCGAACGCTTCGCAGCATCGGCGACGCCGTCCTGCGCCTGACGCTTGGTGCCGACGAACAGGATACGGCCGCCCTTGGCGACCGTGTCGGAAACCGCCTTCAGCGCGGTGTGCAGCAACGGCACGGTCTGCGCGAGGTCGATGATGTGGATGTTGTTGCGGGCACCGAAGATGTAATCCGCCATCTTCGGATTCCAGCGGTGCGATTGGTGGCCAAAGTGAACGCCAGCTTCCAAGAGCTGACGCATGGAAAAATCGGGTAGCGCCATAGTGATAGTTCTCCGGTTGGTTCCTCCGGAAACGTGTGAGCAAACGAGCCTGCTGGCCCGGTTGCCACCGGACGGCCTTTGAGAGCCATGTTTCCGTGTGAGATGGCGCGCTGTATAGCCGGATTCCAGCCAGAAGCAAGGAAATAAGGCCGGTTTCTCAGGTGTTCGGCGGCCCGGCGCGTCCAAGGCACCCGGCTCCTTCCGCAGCGCGAGGCCCCGATACAAAAAGTGCGAAAACAACCCCATGCAAAGTAGAAACCTCGATTTCGAGAGGTTTTATAATACCTCTCAAAATCGGACGCCGGCAAACCAGTTGCGCCAGGCACCCCGGTCGGCCGCTCAGGCGGGATTGGAGGTCAACTCACCATGCGCTGGCGGTTTTCCCAATACGGCTTGCGCAATTCGCGCTTGAGGATCTTCCCTGCACCGGACAATGGCAACGGGGTCTGCGTCACCTCGACACTGCGCGGGCATTTGTAGCCTGCGATCAGCGTCTTGCAGAAATCCATCAACTCGTCGGGGGTTGCCGTCGCGCCGGGCCGGGCCACGACGATAGCGTGAACCTGCTCGCCCCATCGCTCGCTCGGGATGCCGATCACGGCGCATTGCGCCACCGAAGGATGCTGCGCCAGCGCGTTCTCGACCTCGGCCGAATAGACATTCTCTCCACCGGAAATGATCATGTCCTTGACGCGGTCGACCACGTAGACGAAGCCATCGTCGTCCATGTAGCCGCCGTCGCCGGTATGCATCCAGCCGTCGATGACGGCCCTGGCGGTTTCCTCCGGCCGCTCCCAATAACCCATCATGACATTGTCGCCGCGCACGGCGATCTCGCCGACGGTGCCGGTGGGTACCGCCTTGTCGTCGGCATCGACGATCTTGATCTCACAGCCGAGCGTGGCCCGGCCGGCGCCGCGATGCCGGCCCTTGGCGCGACCGTCCCCGATATGCTCCATCCAGTGCAGCAGCGTTGCGATCGGCGATAGTTCGGTCATGCCATAGGCTTGCGTGAACTGCACATTGGGCAAGGCCTTCATGGCCCGGCTGAGCACCGCATCGCTGATAACGGAGGCGCCATAGGCGATCCCGGTCAGCGACGACAGGTCGTAATCGCCGAGTTTCGGATGATCGACGAACATCTGAATCATTGTCGGCACCAGCAGCACGTCGGTTACGCGATCGCGCTGAATCGCCGACGCGACACCGTCGGGCGTGAACCCCTGGATGACCACGTTGGAGCCGCCGCTCAGCAGCACCGAATACATCGCAGCGCCATTGGCGAGGTGAAACATCGGCGCGGCATGCAGGTAGACCGTGCTGCTCGGCCAGAGACCTTCGCCCAGCGCATTGAGCGCATTGACCATCAGGTTGCCGTGGCTGAGCATCACGCCCTTGGAGCGCCCGGTGGTGCCGCCGGTATAGAAAATGCCGGCGAGGTCGCCGCTCCCGCGCATCGCATCCTGCATCGGGCTGGAGCGCGCGATCAGCGCCTCAAGGCCCTCCATGCCGGCGGGCGTGTCGCCGTCTTCGGCATAAATCAGATTGAGGCCCGGGATCGCGCTTGCGAGCGTCGCGCCGACCGCGGCGAAGGCCTTGTCGACGAACAGGATGCCGGCGCGACAGTCGCGCATGGCGTCTTCGTTCTCCAGCGGGCTCCAGCGGATGTTGAGCGGCACGATCACGTTGCCGGACCAGCCGGCCGCCAGATAGAGTTCGAGATAGCGATCGGAATTGAGCGACAGCATCGCGACGCGGTCGCCGGGTTGGGCGCCGAGCGAGCGTATGCCGGCCGCCAGCCGCGCCACGCGGTCGCCGACCTCCCGCCAGTTCTTCCGCCGATCGCCGCAGACGATGGCAAGGCCGTTCGGATTGACCTGCAGCGCGCGCCGCAGCCCGTGCGTGACGTTCATCGTGATACTCCCCGTGACTTGCATTTCCCGACTGGCGGTTTGCCCGCCTTTTTCCGTGTTGATTTGACCGCGAGTCCTTCAGTGAGGCGGATCGCGAATTCCCCGGCGATGGCCTCCGCTTCGAGCGCGCCGTTCGGCATGTACCAGTGACCGATCCAGTTCAGCGCGCCCGCAATCGCAAAGGCGGAAAGCTTGACGTCGCAAGGTCTGATCGATCCGTCCCTGATCCCCTGCCCGATATAGTCGCGAAACGCCCGGTCGATATTCTTCTTGGCGAGGCGAACGATTTTGCGGTTGTGCTCGGTCAGGTCGCGGACGTCGAAGCGCACCAGGCTCTTGCCGTAGTCCGTGGTCATCATCTCGGCGTAACCGATGATCAGCTTGCGCAATTTCTGCAGCCCGGTGCCGCCGGCGGCGGCGATTTCATCGATGCGCTCGTCGACACGCTCGGCGCCGATCGCCCAGCATTCGTAGAGGATTTCGTCCTTGCTGCGGAAGTAATTGTAGAGCGCGGGCTTGGTGATGTTCAGCCGCTCGGCCACATGGTTGAGCGTGGTGCCGTGATAGCCCTGATCGAGGAAAAGCGCGACCGCGGTCCGCAGCACGGCTTCACGCTTCTCGTCGCGGGCGCGCCTGCGGCTCTCGAACGGCATCCAGGGCGACTGGCCGGTCGGGGAAGAGGCTGAACCGTCCATCCTTCAATGATCCCGGCGCGGTTGACTTGGCGGCGAAGCTGTTCGTATATTACCCATCGGTAATAAAAAGTCCAATGGGTAATTTAAGGGAGCGCACCATGACATCCAGCGTCTGTGTTGCCGGCGTCGGCATGATCCCCTTCGTCAAGCCGGGTGCGAATGCCCCCTACCCGGCAATGGGCGCCGAAGCGACCGGGCTCGCGCTCGCGGACGCCGGCATCAGCTACGACATGATCCAGCAGGCCTATGTCGGTTATGTCTATGGCGACTCGACCTGCGGCCAGCGCGCGCTCTACCAGGTCGGCATGAGCGGCATTCCCATCATCAACGTGAACAACAATTGCTCGACCGGCTCGACCGCCCTGTTCATGGCGCGTCAGGCGATCGAATCCGGCGCGCTCGATTGCGTACTGGCGCTCGGCTTCGAACAGATGAAGCCCGGTGCACTCGGCGCGGTATTCACCGACCGGCCCAGCGCATTCGACGAGTTCGACGCGGCCGCCAACCAGCTCGTCGATGCCCCCGGCGTACCGCTGGCGCTGCGCTATTTCGGCGGCGCGGGCCTCAGTCACATGAAGAAATACGGCACGCCGCTGTCATCGTTTGCGAAGGTCCGCGCCAAGGCGAGCCGACACGCCAGGAACAATCCGCTGGCGCTGTTCCGCAAGGAAGTCACCGCCGACGACGTCATGAACGATCAGGTGATCTGGCCCGGCGTCATGACCCGCCTGATGGCCTGCCCGCCGACCTGCGGCGCCGCGGCCGCCGTGCTGGTGTCGGGGAGGTTCGCCAGCAAGCATGGCCTGAACAAGCAAGTCCGTATCGCCGCGCAGGCGATGACGACAGACACGGCCTCGACCTTCAACGCCAGCGACATGATGAAGGTGGTCGGCTTCGACATGACGCAAAGTGCGGCCAGCAAGGTGTACGAGGCCGCCGGCGTCGGGCCCGAGGATATCGACGTCGTCGAACTGCACGACTGTTTCGCGCAAAATGAGCTGATCACCTATGAGGCCCTCGGCCTCTGTCCCGAAGGCGGCGCGGAACGCTTCATCGACGATGGCGACAACACCTATGGCGGCAGGTTCGTCACCAATCCGTCCGGCGGACTGCTATCCAAGGGCCACCCGCTCGGCGCCACCGGGCTGGCGCAATGCTACGAGCTGACGCGCCAGTTGCGCGGCACCGCCGACGCCACGCAGGTCGATGGCGCCCGCCGTGGATTGCAGCACAATCTCGGTCTCGGCGGCGCCTGCGTCGTCACCCTCTACGAACGCGCCTGAGACCGCACATGGTCGATCATTCCGTTGTCGGGCGAAGCCTCACGCCGGTTACCGCACATGTCGAACCTGGGCGGCTGCGGTTTTTCCGCGAGACGCTCGGCGAGCGCAATCCGGCCTATACGGATGCCGGCGCCGCCAAAGCCGCCGGCTACGCCGCAATACCGGTGCCGCCGACCTATCTCTTCTGTCTGGAAATGATGGACGCCGAACAGGCCTTCGAATTCCTGGACGTGCTCGGCGCCGACCTTTCGCAGGTGCTGCACGGCGAACAGCGCTTCACCTACAGGGCCGCGGTCATGGTCGGCGATACGCTGCGCTTGGAGCCGCGCATCGCCAGCATTACCGACAAGAAGGGCGGCGCCATGACGCTGGCCGTCGTCGAAACCAAAGTCACCAACCAGCACAGAGTCCATGTCGCGGACTGCTCCCGCACTATCGTGGTGTTGAACAAGGGTGCGGCATGAGCGAGATAGCAACCCGTCAGCTTGCGGTCGGCGACCGCGTCCTGCGCAAGGAATTCCCGCCGATCAGCCGTCACAAGCTCGCGCTCTATTGCGGCGCGTCGGGGGATCACAATCCGATTCACGTCGATCTGGATTTCGCCAAGGCCGCCGGATATCCCGATGTATTCGCGCACGGCATGTTCGTGATGGCCTGCCTCGGCCAGGCCCTGACCGACGCGGTCCCTCCCCCGCAGCTGCGCACCTTTGCAACCCGCTTCGTCGCCATCACCCAACTCGGTGCGGGCCTGACCTGCGAGGGCCATGTCACCGAGCTCGTCGAGCGCAATGGCGAACGCTGCGCGAAGCTTGCGCTGACAACCAAGGACGAGAACGGCGACGTCAAACTTGCCGGCGAAGCCGTCATCGCGATCTAGAGCAAGTTGGGTTCAAATTGAATCGTCCGGGATTCCCAAATCAGGCGAAGCGTGATTCATCCTCATAGTCGG
>CADEDX010000095.1 GCA_902826195.1 uncultured Bradyrhizobium sp.
GCTTCATGAAGACCGTGGTGCGGGAATTGCCGCCGGGCAGGCTCACCAGCGCGCGGTCGTACATTTTTTGCGATGACGAGTTCGGGTCCGGGTACATCAGCCATTCCGTGCGAAGAGGTCAGGTGCACATCAAAAACACAATCGCCCCGATGATCAAGCTGGCGGCGACGAATAGCAGCACTGCGGGCAGGCCGAAAAGCGTCGCCACCGCCCCGGTTGCCGATTGCATCAATGCGGTACCCAGGAAAAAGGCGAGGTTGATCGCCGATAGCGCCTTTCCGGCATTCTGCGCGTCGACAAGCTGCCGCGTCATGCCGTAAAGCAAGGGCTGCGTCGATACGGCAATGCCAGTCAGCACGAACAGCACGGCGTCGGCCTGAGACGGCACAAACGCCACGCCGAGCAATTCTGCCAGCGGATAATGCGGCGCGCCGGCCGCCATTACGGCGAGCACCACCGCGGCAAAGCCATGCGTCCCCGCCAGCACCTCGCGGCGATGGCCGAAGCGGCGGTCGAGAAGACCCATCAGCGCCGGCCCGGCAATCAGCGCCAGCGTGAACAGGCCGAGCACATTGCCCGCTTCGATGCGGTTCAGTCCCTTGATCTCCATCAGCCACGGCCCGCCCCACAATCCCCGCAGCACCAGCGATGCCGCCAGCGAAACCAGCGCCAGCGCAATCAGGCCGCGCAGCGGCCGCGACAGGCCGATCCGCAGCACCTCCGCCATTTGCGATAGCGGCGATGCCGGATCGGCCTGCGCCGCCGGCTGTTTCGGCACCAGCAGGAATACGGCGATCGCCACCACCGCGCCGAAGCCTGCCGAGATCCAGAATCCCGCGCGCCAGCCCCAGAGCTCGACGACAAGGGCCAGCGGGCTTGCCGACAGCAGCATGCCGATATTGCCGATCGAGAGGATGATGCCGGACCACAGACCGAACCGCGCCGCCGACATCTGCTTGGCGGCGAGCGTCATCGGACACATCAGCATGCCCGAGGTGGCGACGCCGAGCAGGAACTGGCCGAACAGAAAGCTCTCCGGCCCAGTGGCCAGGCCCGAGGCCAGCGCGCCGATGATGGTTCCGCATAACAGGCTCAGCGAAACCGGCCGGACGCCGAAGCGGTCCATCGCCGCGCCGACCGGGATCTGCGAGGCGGCAAAGGCAAAATGATAGATCGAGGTCAGGCTCGCCAGCGTCTGCGGCGGCGTATGAAAATCCGCCGCCATCACGTCGAGGCTGATGCCCGGGATGGTCCGCAGCAGCGTCGACAGCATGTGGCCGCAAGCCAGCGCCAGAAGCGCAAAAATCAGCGCGCGGATGCCAATATCCGCGTCATCGGCCTTGCCGTCCATGTTCATTTCATCCCGGACCTTATGAGGCGGCGTATCATCAATATGCGGCGAACGCCAATCGGTCGTCACCCACCGCTTGATCATGCGGGCGCGGGGAACCATGATGCGTGCAGCCGATCAACTTGTCGGCACCACCAGCGGCACGGAAGACCGCGAGCGGGAGAACACCATGCAAGTTACGATGAAAGATCGCGTCGCCATCATCACCGGCGGCAGCAAGGGCCTTGGGCTGGCGATGGCACGGCAGTTTGCGGCCTCCGGCGCAAGAGTCGCGATACTGGCGCGCGGCGCGGCCGATCTCAAGGCCGCGCGCGAGTCGCTGGCCAAAGACGGCCTCGAGGTTCGTGACTATGCCTGCGACGTCTCGAAAGCATCGGACATCGCACGCGCGCACGAGAAAATCATCGCCGATCTCGGCCCGGTCGACATCCTCGTCAATAATGCAGGCACGGCGCGAACGATGGCGTTCGAGAACATCAGCGACGAGGCCTGGCAGGATGATCTCGATCTAAAGCTGTTCGCGGCGATCCGCTTCTCCAGGCTGGTCTGGCCGGGCATGAAGGCGCGCAAATGGGGCCGCATCATCAACGTGCTCAACACCTACGCCAAGGCGCCGGCGGCGGCCTCGGCGCCGACGTCGGTCACCCGCGCCGCCGGCATGGCACTGACCAAGGTGATGGCGAGCGAAGGCGGCGAGCACAACATCCTCGTCAACGCGATGCTGGTCGGCCTGATCATGAGCGATCAATGGGTGCAGCGGCATGCCAAGCAGGCGCCGGACACGGATTTCGAGGTGTTTGCCAAAAGCCTCGCCAAGGGTACGCCGCTGGGGCGGATCGGCACCGCGGAGGAATTCGCCAACCTCGCCTGCTTCCTCGCTTCCGATCAGGGCTCGTTCATCACGGGGACTGCGATCAATGTCGATGGCGGAAGGTCGCCGGTGGTGTAGCAGCCGCGGTGTAGACTCCCTCGCCCCGCTCTTGCGGGGAGAGGGTCGGGGTGAGGGGCTCTCTCTGCGAGTTTGATCTATCGATAGACCTGTACCCCCTCACCCGGATTGCACCGGACGATGCTTCGCATCGCCGAGGCAATCCGACCTCTCCCCGCAAGCGGGGCGAGGTTGAAAAAACAAAAAGGCCCCCGTCGCCGGAGGCCTTTCCGTTTTCGCAAAGCCGCCTCGGCGGCCCTCGTCTTAGACCGCGTCCTTGGCGGCCTTGACCGGGCGGGCGCGGACGATCTTGCGGGCCGGCTTGGCCTTGAACATCATTTCTTCGCCCGTGAAGGGGTTGGTGCCCTTGCGCGCCTTGGTCGCGGGCTTCTTGACCACGACGAACTTGGCGAAGCCGGGAACGAGGAATACCCCGTTCTTCTTGAGCTCCTTGTGGCCAACGTCAACGAGCGCTTCCATCACGCCCTTGACTTCTTTCTTCGAAACTTCGGTGGTGGTCGCGATCTTCTCGATCAGCTGCGACTTAGACATTTGGGTGGCCATGATTGCTCCATTTGATTCTGGCACCGGCGACGATATGGCGGAAACAGCCTAAAAAACAGGGTTTCCGACATTCTGCACAGCTATCTCGCTAGTCGAGTTGAACTGATTCGTCCAATTTTGGCTGGTTTTTAGGCCCTCTAAGCTGTGCGAAGCCTATTTTTAGGGGGATTCCGCGGCTTCGGCAGCCTCATTTCGGGACAGTCCCGGATGAACGGCCGGCCCGCACGTCCACCCAGACGAGCCTCCACCAAGCCCGCGAGCGAATAACGAGCAGACCGAATACGCGCTGAGCACCTTGTTTTCAGGAGGATTTTCCGATTTCCGTCGCGATTAGAAAATGACTCGCGTTCCCGTTCCATCGTAACATCGCCCTCAAGGCAGGCGCCTGAAGCCCCGCCACCAATACCAATAATGTGTCTGGAGAGTTCGCATGGATTTGACGCGCCTTGAGATCAATCGTCGCACCGCGCTGCTGACGTCCGCGGCGATAGCGGCCAACGTGATCAATCCAATGCGGGCCTTCGCACAGGAAACGCCGCGCAAGGGCGGTGTTTTCAACGTCCATTACGGCGCCGAGCAGCGCCAGCTCAATCCGAGCATCCAGGCTTCCACCGGCGTCTACATCATCGGCGGCAAGATCCAGGAAAACCTGGTCGATCTCGACGCCAACGGCCAGCCGGTCGGTGTGCTCGCCGAGAGCTGGGAAGCCTCGCCCGACGGCAAGACCGTGACCTTCAAACTGCGCAAGGGCGTCACCTGGCACGACGGCAAGCCGTTCACCTCGGCCGACGTCGAGTTCACCGCCATGAACATGTGGAAGAAGATCCTCAATTACGGCTCGACGCTCCAACTGTTCCTGACCGCGGTCGAGACGCCCGACGCGGAAACCGCGATCTTCAAGTACGAGCGGCCGATGCCGCTGAACCTGCTGCTGCGGGCGCTACCCGACCTAGGCTACATCTCGGCCAAGCACCTCTATGAGAGCGGCGATATCCGGCAAAACCCGACCAACCTCGCACCCGTCGGCACCGGCCCGTTCAAGTTCGTGAAATATGAGCGCGGGCAATATGTCATCGCCGATCGCAACGAGAACTATTGGCGGCCGAACGCGCCCTATCTCGACCGTATCGTCTGGAAGGTGATCACCGATCGCGCCGCCGCCGCGGCGCAGATGGAAGCCGGCGAGCTGCACTACTCGCCGTTCTCCGGGCTCACGATTTCCGATATGGCGCGACTCGGCAAGGACAAGCGCTTCATCGTCTCGACCAAGGGCAATGAAGGCAATGCCCGCACCAACACGCTCGAGTTCAACTTCCGCCGCAAGGAGCTGTCAGACATCAAGGTGCGGCGCGCGATCGCGCATGCGATCAACGTGCCGTTCTTCATCGAGAATTTTCTCGGCGATTTTGCCAAGCTCGGCACCGGGCCGATCCCCTCGACCTCGACCGATTTCTATCCCGGCGCCAATACGCCGCAATACCCCTACGACAAGGCCAAGGCGGCAGCCCTGCTCGACGAAGCCGGCTTCAAGGCCGGTCGCGGCGGCACCCGCTTCTCGCTCAAGCTGCTGCCCGCGCCGTGGGGCGAGGACATCTCGCTGTGGTCAACCTTCATCCAGCAATCGCTCGGCGAAATCGGCATCCCCGTCGATATCGTTCGCAACGACGGCGGCGGCTTCCTCAAGCAGGTCTATGACGAGCACGCCTTCGATCTCGCCACCGGCTGGCACCAGTACCGCAATGATCCCGCCGTCTCGACCACGGTCTGGTATCGCTCCGGCCAGCCCAAGGGCGCGCCCTGGACCAACCAGTGGGGCTGGGAAGACAAGAACGTCGACAAAACCATCGACGACGCCGCCACCGAGGTCGATCCGGCCAAACGCAAGGCGCTCTATGCCCAGTTCGTCAAGGAAGTGAATACCGAGCTGCCGGTCTGGATGCCGATCGAGCAGATCTTCGTCACCGTGATCAACGCGAAGGCACGCAACCACTCCAACACGCCGCGTTGGGGGTCGACGAGCTGGCACGATCTTTGGCTTTCCGCGTGACGCTATCTCCGTCACAATAGGGGCATGCGCATTTTCGTCCTTGCCGGGCGGCGGCTCGCCGCCTCGGTTCCGACCCTTGTCCTGATCCTGATCGGCGTGTTCCTGCTGCTGCAGTTCGCGCCAGGTGACACCGTTGACGCCATGATGGCCCAGATGGGCGGCGGCGACGCCGCGACCGCAAAGGAGCTGCGAAAATTCTACGGGCTCGACCTCTCGATCCCGGCCCAGCTCGGCAATTATCTATGGCGGCTGGTGCGGCTCGACCTCGGCTTCTCCTCGATCTACGGCAAGCCGGTGGCGTCGGTCATTCTGGAGCGTCTGCCGCCGACCATCCTCCTGATGACAGCTTCGCTGTCGTTCGCTTTTTTCTTCGGCCTCCTGTTCGGCGTGATCGCCGCCCGCGGCGTCAATCGCTGGCCGGATACGCTGATCTCGACGCTCGGGCTGATCTTCTACGCGACGCCCTCGTTCTGGTTCGGGCTGATGGCCATTGTCTTGTTCTCGGTCTACCTGCAATGGCTGCCGCCCGGCGGTTTCGAAGACATCGGCACGGCTCAGACCGGCATCTGGCGCGTGCTCGATATCGCCAGCCATCTGGTGCTGCCGACGCTGACGCTGGGGCTGATCTTTCTCGCGATCTATCTGCGCATCATGCGCGCCTCGATGCTGGAAGTACTCAACCTCGATTATGTCCGCACCGCGCGCGCCAAGGGCCTTGACGAGACGCGGGTGGTGACGCGGCATGTGCTGCGCAACGCGCTGCTGCCGATGGTGACGCTGATCGGGCTGCAGGCGGGCACCATGCTGGGTGGATCGGTCGTGGTCGAAAGCGTGTTCTCCCTGCCCGGCCTCGGCCGGCTCGCCTATGAATCGGTGGTACAGCGCGACCTCAACACGCTGCTCGGCATCGTATTCGTCTCGGCGCTGCTGGTGATCATTGTCAACTTCGCCGTCGACCTGATCTATGCGCGGCTCGATCCGCGCATCACGGCGGACTAGACCGATGGATGCGATCAAACGCTATTTCAGAAGCCCTGCCGCCGTCGCCGGCCTCATCCTGCTGCTGATCGTGATCGCGATGGCGATCTCGGCCGGCGTTCTCTATCCGCGCGATCCGCTGGCGCTGGCCGGCCGCCCGCTGATCTGGCCGTTCTCCAACCCGCGCTTCCTGCTCGGTACCGACAATTCCGGCCGCGATATCGCCGCGCAGATTTTCTACGGCGCGCGGATCTCGCTTTTGATCGGCGGCGTCGCCACCGCCATCGCGGTTCTGATCGGCATTTTGGTCGGGGCATTCGCCGGCTATTACGGCGGCTGGATCGACAACGTGCTGATGCGGATCACCGAGGCGTTCCAGACGCTGCCGAATTTCGTGCTACTGCTGGTGCTGGTCGCCGTATTCGGATCGACGCTCACCACCGTCACCATCGCGGTCGGCGTGGTGTCATGGCCGGCCCCGGCGCGGCTGACCCGCGCGGAGTTCCTGTCGCTGCGCAACCGCGAATTCGTCCAGGCCGGCCGCACGCTCGGCATGAAGGATATCCAGCTCATCCTCGGCGAGATCCTGCCCAATGCGCTGCCGCCCGTGATCGTCTATGCCAGCGTGGTGATGGCGGTCTCGATCCTGCTGGAAAGTGCACTGGCCTTCCTGCGGCTGTCCGATCCCAACGTCGCATCCTGGGGCAATCTGATCGGGCTGGGCCGCGACGTGCTCCGGGTGCAGTGGTACGTCTCGGCGATCCCCGGCATCGCCATTTTGGTCACGGTGCTCGCGGTGTCGCTGGTCGGCCAGGGTCTCAACGACGCGCTCAACCCGAGGCTCAAGGGTCGATGAGCGAGCACGAAACCATTCTTTCGCTCGATCGCCTGAGCGTCCGCCTGCCCCGCGGCGCGGACCGGACGCACGCCCTCAGGGATGTGTCGCTGGAGATCGCATCGAACGAGATCCTCTGCGTGGTCGGCGAGTCCGGTTCCGGCAAGTCGATGATGGCCAACGCCGTCATGCGGCTGTTGCCCAACGAAGTGACGATCGACGGCGGCCGGATGTTATTCGAGGGCTGCGATCTCTGCGCGGCAACGCCGGCCGAAATGCGCGAGGTGCGCGGCGCTGCTATCGCCATGATCTTTCAGGAACCGATGACGGCGCTCAATCCGCTGCGCACCATCGGCGACCAGATCGCGGAGATGTTTTCGATCCACACCGATCTGTCAAAGGCCGAGATCGGCGCAAAGGTGCTGGCGCTGCTCGCCGACGTCCGTATTCCCGATCCGAAGCAGGCCGCAAAGGCCTATCCGCACGAACTCTCTGGCGGCCAGCGCCAGCGCGCCATGATCGCGATGGCGCTCGCGCTCGATCCAAAACTGTTGATCGCGGACGAGCCGACCACCGCACTCGACGTCACCACGCAGGCGCAAATTCTAAAGCTGATCCGCGATCTGCAGCAGCGCCGCAAGACCGCGGTCATGTTCATCACACACGATTTTGGCGTCGTCGCCGAGATCGCCGACCGCGTCGTGGTGATGCAGCATGGCGTCATCGTCGAACAGGGCACGGCCACCGATGTGCTGAACAGGCCGCAGCATGCCTATACAAGACAGCTCATCGCCGCCGTTCCGCCGCTGACAGCGCCGCCGCCACGCGCCCTTGCGGCCGACAACATCCTAACGATTGCGAATGTCTCAAAGACCTATCGCACCGGCGGCTTTCTTGGACGCGGCGCGCGGGTGTCACCGGCCGTGAAGAATGTCTCGCTCAACCTGCCGCGGGGCGCGACGCTCGGCATCGTCGGCGAGTCCGGTTCCGGAAAGTCGACGCTGGCGCGCTGCATCGTGCGGCTGATCGATCCCGATGCCGGGTCGATCGTGCTCGAGGGCCGCGACTGGGCCAAGATGACGCGCGAAAACGTTCGCCGCGAGACGCGCCATATCCAGATGGTGTTTCAGGACCCGTTCGGCTCCCTCAATCCGCGCCGCAAGGCCGCCGAACTGGTGGCGCAGGGCCCGATTGTGCACGGCGTGCCGCGCGCGCAGGCGATGGCGGACGCCAAGGAGTTGTTTTCGCTGGTCGGGCTCGATCCCTCCTCCGCCGACCGCTACCCGCACGAATTCTCCGGCGGCCAGCGCCAGCGTGTTGGTCTCGCCCGCGCGCTCGCACTGAAGCCGGACGTGCTGGTGGCGGATGAACCGGTCTCCGCGCTCGACGTCTCCGTGCAGGCGCAGGTGCTGAAGCTGCTGGCGGAGTTGCGCGCGCGGCTCGGGCTTTCCATCGTCTTCATCACGCATGATTTGCGCGTGGCCGCGCAAATCTGCGATCTCGTCGCGGTCATGAAGGATGGCGAGGTCGTGGAGCACGGGCTGGCCGGCGAAGTGTTCGGCAATCCGCAGCACGCCTACACAAGGGCATTGCTGGACTCGATTCCTGGCGGCAAATTTGCGCGAGAACACGGTCTCGCAGGCGCCTGATCCTTGCGGGCGCCCTGTCGTTCTGCTTAGTTTAGCTTCCCGACAAGCCCTGAGGAAACAACAGCGTGGCACTCAAGAACATCATTGGAATCGATCACGCCGTGGTCATGGTGAAGGACCTCGACAAGGCCGCCGAGAA
Source organism: uncultured Bradyrhizobium sp. (assembly GCA_902826195.1). Lineage (GTDB taxonomy): Bacteria > Pseudomonadota > Alphaproteobacteria > Rhizobiales > Xanthobacteraceae > Bradyrhizobium. The sequence continues at coordinate 8,492 of CADEDX010000095.1, forward strand.
CTACAAGCGGCTCGGCTTCACGGTATCGCCGCGCGGCACCCATAGCGCGTATATGGGATCAGGCAACTACACCATCATGTTCGATCCCGACTATATGGAATTGCTCGGCGTGCTGACGCCGACGGAACACAATGCTCCGGCGCGGGCGAATCTTGAAAAGAACGGCGAAGGCATCGAGCGCATCGCATTCACGGCGGTGGATTCGGCCGCGGGCGCGGAGGAAATTCGTGCGCGCGGTTATCCGCCGGTCGGGCCCACCGATTTCGAACGGCCGGTGACGATGCCCGACGGAACGGTATCCGCGGCCAAATTCCGCACCTTTCAATGGCCAACGGCGGAAGCGCCGGGCGGCGTGCGCATCTTCGCCTGCCAGCACAAGACGCGCGAGACGGTGTGGATTCCAGTGCTGATGAACCACGCCAATGGTGCGAAGCGCCTGAAGCAGGTGCTGATGGTCGCGCCTGAGCCGGCCAAGGAAGCCGCGCATCTCGCTAAAATGATCGACCGCGAGGCGCGCAACGAGGCCGACGGCGCTGTCGCGGTCTCTTCTGGCGGCGACCGCGCCGACTTTGTGTTCCTGACCAAGGTTCAGCTCGGCAAACGCTATCCCGGCGTGTCGCTGGCTGGCCTGCCCGAACGCGGCGGCGCGGGGCTCGTGATCGAGGCCGATGTCACGGCGGCGGAAAAGGCGCTGGGCGCTGTCGGCGTCAAGACCGCAGGCGACGTTGTCGTGCCGCCGGCTGAGGGCAACGGCACGATGCTCGCGTTCGTAGGGTCGTAGCCGGCAGCGCCAGCCACGCTGGCATCGGGAAAGCCGGAACATGGCGAAAGGCAGCATCGAAGCGGACAGCGACACGGTGGCGATCCGCCGTGGCCGCCCCCGCTCCGCCGAGACGACGAACGCCATCCTGCAAAGCGCCTATACGCTGATGGCAACGACGGGTCTCGCTGCCACCAGCATCGACGCGGTCGCGCGGCACTCCAACGTGTCGAAGATGACCATCTATAAATGGTGGCCGTCACGCGAGGCGCTGCTGATCGACGCGTTTCTCAACCAGGCCTCGCTGATGCTGCCGCTGCCGACATCCGGCACGCCGGCGGATTGCCTGAGAATACATGCCGCGGCCTATGCGAACGCGCTGCAAGGCGAATTCGGCAAGGTGCAGCTCGCGGTCATCTCCGAATGCATCTCGAACACCGGGTCGGCGGAGATCTTCTACGAACGCTATCTAAGCTATCGCCGCACCGCGCTGATCGAATTGATTGCCGCCGGCCAGAAGGACGGCAGCGTCGGCGCTTCCGGCAAGCCGGAGGATTTGTACGACGCGATCTATGGCAGCCTGTTCTACCGCTACATTTTTGGCATCAAGCCGATCTCGCCTGCGCAAGCCCGCAACCTCGTCGAAACGCTGCTGAACATCAAGAGCCGCTGATGGGGATGCCGCGCTGGCGCCGGAACCAGGCCCAGGTCTCGCGTGTCACCGCGAGATAGCCCCTGCCCCGATAAACGATCTGCCCGTCGACGATCCCGTTCAGCTTCGGCAACGCGTGAAACGGGATCGAGGGATAGGCATGGTGCTCGACATGATAGGGCATGTTCCACGCGAACCACTTCGTGAACATGCCGGTATAGGTTGTCCTGGTGTTCTGGAAGGCGCTGCGCGTCCGGTCGCAGCCGGTGTGCTCGGCGTAGAGATAGGGGCGCAGGAACAATTGCCCGACGACTAGCGGCACGATCCAGACCCAGAGCAGGATCGCCGTATGCAGGGCGACGGAGGCAAGCAGCAACACAACGTAACCCAGCAAATAGAGGCGAGCCTCTTTCACGACGATATGCCGCTTGGCCTCTGGCATCCACGGCGCGGTGGCGTTGCCGGTCAGGCCATGGCGAAGCATCAGCCCGAGGCGGAAGGCAACTTGCCGAATGCCGCTATAGGCAATCGCCAGCTGCGTACCAGAAGCCGGGACCGGACTGACCAGCAGTTCCGGATCCCGTGCCGGGTCCTGCGTGTAGCGATGGTGATCCCAGTGAAACAGGCAATAGTACTCGTAAGGCAGTCCGATCACGAACGACGACAGATGGCCGAACGCCAGATTGAGCGCGCGGCTCCTGAACGCCGTCTTGTGGGCGGTTTCGTGCACGACCATGAACAGGAAGGCGACGAAATAGCCCTGCACGACCATCAGCGGCATCGCCCAGAGCAATCCATACAGCGAGGACACCAGCCAGATCAGGGCGCCGAAACCAACGATCGCGCCGTAGTGGCTGGTCGCGCGAACGATGCCCGGCAGGTTCGATCGCACCGAAAGCGAACGAAGGTCGGTTGGACTCAACAGCTTCTCGCCCGTTGCGGTGATTGCCGTGCTCATAGTCGCAACTCCATGCGGAATGATCTAGCGCTGCAGCAGCGCCGAGATTTCGGCGTTGATGAAGGCGCGGTCTGCGGGATTGTTGATGGGATTTCCGGCTCTGTGACCGTGAATCGATGGAATGGGGTGCATCTCGGCCGACTTCGCATTGGCCAGGCGGCCGAGCTCGGCCTCGTTGTCGCGGACGTCGAAGTAGCGATCGGTCTGCCCGGGCATCAGCAGAACGTGGGCCTTGATCGCCGCGAGCGCACGATCCAGGTCGCCGCCGAACTCGGAACACTGACCGATATCGCCCCGCTGCCATATCCCGATCTGCGCCAGCAGATCGTTGGCGTCGCGTCTGGTGAAGGCTACGTCCCACGAGCGCGCAAGGTAGTCCTCCAAATTCGCAAACCCGGCCTCGCGCCAGAGTTCGTCGCGATAATAGTCGTGCGACATCGCCCATCCCGCATAGACGCGCCCCATCGCCCGGAGGCCGGCGATGGGTTTTGTAACGAAACGCCCGCCCCGCCAGGCAGGATCCGCCGTCAGCGCCGCCTCCACGCTTTCAAGAAACACGTGGTTGTAAGGCGAACATTTGGCGCTGCCGCAGACGACCGCGGCCCGTTCCACCATGTCGGGATGGCAGGCCGCCCAGTGATATGCCTGCATCCCGCCCATCGACCAGCCATAGACCAACGCAATCTTCGAGATTCCGAATTGCTCGACCAACAGGCGACGCTGGACCGCCACCGCATCGTGATAGCTGATCGCCGGAAACGGCATGAGCCCGGTGTTGGAAGGCGAAGATGACAGGCCATTGCCGAACAGATTTGGTATGATGATGAAGTAACGGGTCGGATCGAGCGCAGCGCCCGGCTGGACCAGCCACTCGATATCGGCGTGCTGCGCGCTGAACGACGTCGGATAGACGATCACATTGTCCTTGCGCGCGTTCAGCACGCCGTAAGTCTTGTAGGCAAGCCTCATCGCCGGAAAGATCGCGCCGCCCTGAAGCGCCACGTCGCCGGCCTCGAAAACCTGGTAGTCGGCAAGGGTCGTCATCGGCCGATCCCAATTTAATGTACTTAGCGTACATTATTTGTACTGGATTGCAATGGAAGTTTGGCAGGCCGTCAAGCGGCGCCTAACCCCTATCGAACGCAAATGCGCCCGCAGGATTTTGCGGCGCGCATTTGGATGGAGATCAAGAGCGCCGATGCCCGCGATCACTCCGCCGGCGCGGCCACGTGCATTTCCGAATGCGAGCTGTAGGCCACGCTGCCGCTGGTCTTCGCCAGCGCGAACAATCCTGCCGCCATCACCGCGTAAGCCAGCGCCACGCCCGGCGTGACACCGAGGCCGCCGCCGATGCCGACGGCTTCGCCGTGCATGAAGCCGAAATAGGTCATGACCGCGCCCGCCAGCGCGAAGGCCGCGGCTTTGAGAAAATCGCGCTCGATCACGAACACGCCGATTGCCCCCAGCACGAGGCCAGCGAGGATCGAGCCGCCGCCCATCACCTCAAGACCGTGATAGAGCACGCCCTGCTGCGGCAACGCCGAAATCGCCGCGGTCTTCACGGCATCGACCTTGTCGGCCGCGAGGCCGCCGACCGCCTGCGCCGCCGTAATCGTCGAACCGAGCATGGTGTCGATCTGCAGTTTCGCCCAGGCCGCCAGATGCGGCGTGAAGGCCAGCACGATCGCCGGTGCGTGCTTGACCGGCGTGGTCTGGAACGCCTGCGCGCCGATCAGCATGCCGATATAGAGCAGGATCGGCGAGATCGCCACGACGGGCACCAGCGCCAGCAGCACCGAGATGATGCCGAACCACGACAGCAGCACCACCATCAACCCGGTCGCGGCCGAATAACCGATCCGGCCGCCCATCGCCTTCCAGCCGGGATGGCCGATATAGACCGCGTTGATGAAAGGGTTGCCCATCAGGCAGCCGATCAGGCTGACGACGCCGTCAGCCGTCAGCACGCGCGTGGTCGGGTATTCGTCGCCGGCCGCTTCCGCGCTCTCGACGTTATCCATCGCCTCGACGAGGTCGTAGATGCCGAACGGAATAGCCGTGACGAGGATGATGCCGAGGAATTCGAATCCGGAGAACACATGACCGAAGGCCGGCAGCGGCACCGAGAAGCCGAAATTCGCAAAGGCATCGCCGACGCCTTTCAGGCTGAGGCCGCCGAGACCAAGCCCGAACAGGTTCGAGCCCCATGCGATGATCATGCCCACCGCAATGGCGACGAGGCCCGCCGGCATGCCCTTCCAGTATTTCACGCCGCCGAACCAGCTCGCCAGGATGATGGCGAAACACACCAGCCCGATCTGCGGCGTCATGTACATTTCCAGCGCCGGCCGCATCGAGATGAAGGTGACGGAGACGCCGGCGAGCGTACCGAGCAGCGCCGCGCGCGGGGTGATCTTGCGAATATACGGCGCGATGAACCCGCCGATCATCAGGATAAAGCTCTGGAAGAACACCCAGACCAGGCCGGCCGACCAGCCCTTGAGCGGATCGCCAGTCTTGAGCGTGATCGGCAGCATGATCACGAAGGTGACGATGAACATGTGCGGTACGCTGACGCCCGACGGCAGCGCACAGACGTCGCTGCGGCCGGTCTTCTGCGCCAGCCTGTAGGCGAGCCAGGCGTAATAGAACGTCGATAGGCACATCATCAGGCCGAGCGCCGGCAGGATGCGGCCGAACACGAGGCTGTCAGGCATCTTGAGCACGAAGCGCAACAGCCCGGTCAGCACCAGCATGTTGACGAGGATGTTGGTGCCGAACCCGAACAGCGCGTTCCAGTCGCCCGGCGTCCACAAGGCCGGCTTGAACGTGGATGTGCCTGATGTCCCCGTCGCACTCGTGCTCATCGTGATGTCCCCGCTGCTGCCGTCGTTGCATTCTCCGGTGAAAGCGCCTTCAGCACCTCAGCCGAGTCGGAGACCCAGCCAAAGATGCCGCCCTGGGCCTTGATCATCTTCAGGCCCATCTCGTGGAATTCAGGAAAGTAGGATGCGCAGCCATCCGCCAGCACGACACAGCGATAGCCGCGGTCGTTGGCTTCGCGCACCGTGGTGTTGACGCAGACCTCGGTGGTGACGCCGCACACCAGCAGGTTCTCGATGCCGTAGCGCTGCAGCACGTCGCCGAGTTCGGTGGCGTAGAACGCGCCCTTGCCCGGCTTGTCGATCACGATTTCACTGTCGAGCGGATACAGTTCGGGAATGATGTCGTGACCTGCCTCGCCGCGAATGAGGATGCGCCCCATCGGCCCAGGATCGCCGATGCGCAACGACGGCGCGCCGCGCTCGACCTTGGCCGGCGGCGCATCCGACAGATCGGGCAAATGGCCCTCGCGGGTGTGCACGACCAGCATGCCAGTCGCGCGCGCCGCATCGAGCACGGCGGCGATCGGCTTCACCGCCCGCGCCAGCTGGCTGACGTCATTGCCAAGCGTCTCGCCAAAACCGCCCGGCTCCATGAAGTCGCGCTGCATGTCGATGATGAGAAGCGCGGTCGCCGCCCAATCGAGCGCGATCGGCTCCGGCTCCGCTGCGAGCGTTGCTGAGTTCGCCATGACGTACGCGCCCCGAACGAGAACTCTTCGGAGACAGGTCAAGCAAAGCCCATGCCATTGTGTACAATGACATCACACGTTCGATCTGGAAAAAATCCATCGTATCGTCAATCAATTGCGCGCCGAGGCGAGTCCGCGCGCGGCTTGCTCGCCCGCATCGCCATCGTGCAATTGCTCAACGGATGGGCATACGGCGCGTCCGGTTGCCCAGTCGATCTCCTGTCCGCACCGGCGCCAGCGACTGCACCAGCCAGGCCAGGCCGGCATCCATCATCGCCACCTTGGGAACGATGATGTTGATCGAGAAGCGCGGCAGCGGCAGCGGCGGCGTCGCCGCGACCACACCAAACCGGGCCCCATGAGTTTCTACGAACCGCCTCGGCAGCGCGGAGACCAAACCGGTTTTGGCCAGCACCGACAAAGCGAACATAAAGTTCGGCACGGTCAGGGCCACGCGCCGGCTGAGGCTCTCTTTGGCGAGTTCGACGTCCACGAAGCCGGACACATCACCGGTATGCGAAACGACGAGGTGATCCAACTCGCAGAAGTGCTTGAGGGTCGGGTTGCGCTGGAACGAATGCCCCTTTCTGAAGGCGATGACGAACTCCTCCTCGTAGAGTTTCGCCTTGTGGAAGCGGACCGGAATATCGTCGAAGGGAACGATCGCCACATCCATCGCGCGGTCTTCGAGCTCCTTCAGCGCGTCCTTCCACGCCAGATGAGGAACGCTGAAGCCCTGCGTCGGAAGCAATTGCCGGATGCCGACATCGATGCGTGGCGCCGCACCCCGCAACGTCTCCAGCAGCGGCGGCAAGATCACCGATGAAATCCCGTCCGGCGCGCCGATCACGAAACGGCGCGTCGACTGGCGCGGGTCGAACGGGGTCGCCGTCGAAACGACGCCCCGAACGCGCGCGAGGATTTCCGCCACCGACGTCGAAAGCTGGAGCGCGCGCTCGGTCGGCACGACGCCTTTTGGGGTCTTGAGAAACAGGGGGTCGCCAAGCAGCGCGCGTAACCGGCCAAGCCCATGGCTGACCGCAGACGCCGACAGATGCAGCCGCTCCGCCGAACGGCCGACATGGCGCTCCTGAAAGACGATCTCGAACAGCACGAGAAGATTGAGATCGATCCGGGATAGGTCAGTGTGCTTCAGCATATTGCTGAAATCATATCACTGGATTCATCATAAGCGAAATGGGATCCGGGCGGCACCGCCGGCCGCTCGCCGGCCCAACGAGAATGGAGTGACACCAAAATGTTCAGATCGAACCGTTGGCTACGCCTGGCGCTGAAGGCCGCACTCGCCATGCCGCTCTCGGCCAGCGCCGCAGGCCAACCCATGCCGGCGCGTTCCGAGCAGGAACTTGCCGATCTTGTCCGCACAAGCGAGGCGCGGGCTGCTGCGTTCATGCGCGGCGACATGGACAAATGGTCCGGCATGACGCGTATCGCCGACGACTTTACGCTGATGCAGCCGTTTGGCGGCGAAGCCAGCCGCGGCTTTGACATGTCTCCCGGGCGGCTGGCGCGGCTGGCAAGCTATTTCAGGAACGGCGACGCCAAGGTCGACCTCATTCAATCCTATGCGTCGGGAGATCTCGTCGTCCTTGCCGTGATCGAGCGGCAGCACGGCGAAGTCGGCGGCTTGCCCGACCAGGACTGGTCGCTGCGGGTGACGCTGGTCTATCGCCGGCAAGGCGCGGAGTGGTGGCTGGTTCACCGCCATGCCGACCCGCTGGTGCGCAACGTCGGGCTCAAGACCACGGCTACATTGGCCCGCGGCGCAAATCCGGGAACGCAGTAGGCGGTTCAGATCGGACTCGAAGCCGGATCAGCTACCGAGGTTTACGGATTCCAGCTCAGCAGCGGGGCACCGAATGCCCGCCGCCACACCGTCAGGAAACGGGGAAACCAGGAGTGCGCGACGGCGCCTTGATAGGCCCAGGTCTGGTACTTCTGGCCCGTTT
>CADEDX010000096.1:0-3530 GCA_902826195.1 uncultured Bradyrhizobium sp.
CACCGAGCGATAGGTCTGCTGCAGGATCAGGCTGAGGCCCCAGGTGGCGAGCAGCGTGTCGAGCGGTCGTTTATAGAGATGGCGTATCAACGCCCATTCGACCAGCATTCCGAGCGCGCCAGACGCCAGAAACGCCAGCGCCATTGCGAGGAAGAAGTATCCGGAGAACAGCGACGGCAAATAGTGCTGGAATGTATTTGAGGTCATCCAGGTCACGTAGGCGCCCAGGATCATGAACTCGCCGTGAGCCATGTTGATGACGCCCATCTGGCCGAAGATGATCGCAAGACCAAGCGCCATCAGCACGTAGACGGAAAACAGGATCAGGCCCGCAAAGCCCTGCATGACGAAGATGGAGCCCAAATCGCCAATCGAATAGTCGCCGAACATCTGACTTCTCCGTCGAAGGGATAAGGTCCCGCGTCGCGAACGAATTCGCGACGCGGGGTCGTCAAGCGCGGATTGACGGTCCACGCCAGGGAGCTGCTGTTCGAATAAAGGCCGCTGGAACGCGCGGCGCTTACTGGTAGCCCTTCGGGAACGGATCGGGTTCGATGAGATCAGCGGTCTCGAAGATCAGTTCAAACTGGCCATCGAGCTTGGCTTTTCCGACGCGGGTCTTCGACCAAAGGTGATGGTTTTCGTGGATGCGCACATAGCCCTCGGGCGCTCCCTTGAATTCCACACCGGTCGAGGCGGGCGCGATCTTGTCGATGTCGAAGCTTTGGGCCTTCTCGACCGTCAATTTCCACAGCCACGGGCCAAGATAGGCGGCCTGCGTCACGTCGCCGATCACGGTCTTTTCGCCCCACATCTTCTTGAAGGCCGCGACGAACTCCTTGTTGTTGGCGTTGTCGAGCGACTGGAAGTACTTCATGCAGGCATAGGCGCCGGCGATATTCTCGCCGCCGATACCGTCGATTTCGTCCTCGGTCACCGAGATCGTGAGTAAAGCCTGCTTCGAAAGATCGATACCGGCTGCCTTGAGCTGCTTGTAGAAGGCGACGTTGGAGCCGCCGACCACGTCGGTGAAGATGACGTCGGGCTTGGTGAGCTTGATCTTGTTGATGACCGAATTGAACTGCGTGGAGCCGAGCGCGTAATATTCCTCGCCGACGACCTTGCCCTTCAGCACGTTCTCGACGTGCTTGCGCGCGATCTTGTTCGAGGTGCGCGGCCAGATGTAATCCGAGCCGATGAAGAAGAACGACTTGGCGCCCTTCTCCTTGGCGATCCAGTTGAGGCCGGCGAGGATCTGCTGGGTTGCTTCCTGGCCGGTGTAGATGACGTTCTTGGACTGCTCGAGGCCTTCATAGAAGGTCGGGTAATAGAGCATGCCGTTGTACTGCTCCATGACCGGCAGCACCGCCTTGCGCGAGGCCGAGGTCCAGCAGCCCATGATGGCGGCAACCTTGTCGTTGACGAGGAGCTTCTTGGCCTTTTCGGCAAAGGTCGGCCAGTCGCTGGCGCCGTCTTCCTGGATGAACTCGATCTTGCGTCCGAGCACGCCGCCCATCGCATTGATCTGTTCGATGGCGAGCTTTTCGGCCTGGATCGAGCCTGTTTCCGAAATCGCCATCGTGCCGGTGGCCGAGTGCAGGATGCCGACGGTGACTTCGGTATCGGTCACCGCCAACCCGGTCGTGTTAACCGCCGCGGTGGCTGGCCCGGCCCCGAACGAGGGCCGCGGAAGCATCGAAATCAGCGGCAGCGCCGCTGCGCCCATCAGCAGTTTGCGGCGAAGCGGCGACTGCAGATCCATGTTTTTTTCGTCTGACATGAGCACCCCATTGTTGGTTCGAGAACGCTTATTGGTCAGGCGAGGATTGCCTAGAATTGTGCACTGCACTGATACGCAAGATCGCGTATACTGCACCGCAAAATAGCGACGTAGGTTGTGTGCGGGGTTTGCTGGCTACGTACGAAGACCGAGCAGATCGGGCAGGAGTGGTGAAGTGGCAGGGCGGCAGCGGATCGACCGCGTCAGGCGCCAATATAATCAATGGGTTGCGAACCAGACCCTGGAAGACTATGCGCTGCGCTTCACCGCCAAGAGCGCGCGCCGATGGTCGGCCGCCCGCGTCGCCAACACAGCCCTCGGCGCCATCTCCTTCCTGGCGCTGGAAGCGATCGGCGGCACGATTACGCTGAATTACGGTGCAGCCAACGCCACCGCCGCCATCCTGGTCGTCAGCGTCATCATCTTCCTGTGCGGCCTTCCGATCGCCTACCACGCCGCCAAGTGCGGGATCGATATCGACCTGCTGACCCGCGGCGCAGGCTTCGGCTACATCGGCTCGACCATCACCTCGCTGATCTACGCCTCCTTCACGTTCATCTTCTTTGCGCTCGAGGCGGTGATCATGGCCGCAGCGCTGGAGATGTGCTTCGGCATTCCGCGCCCGATCGGCTATCTCATCAGCGCCGTCGTCATCATTCCGCTGGTGATCTACGGCATCACCCTGATCAGCCGCTTCCAGCTATGGACGCAGCCGATCTGGGTCGTTCTGCATATTCTTCCATTCGCGGCGATCGCCTGGGCCAACCCGCATTCATTCACGGAATGGCGGAAATTCGCCGGCGAACATGGCGACGCAAGCGGCCATCTCGACCTGCTGCTGTTCGGCACCGCGGCGTCGGTGGTGTTTTCGCTGGTGGCGCAGATCGGCGAACAGGTCGACTTCCTGCGGTTCCTGCCGCGCGACCGCCGCACCTCACGCACTTCATGGTGGATCGCCCTGCTCAGCGCCGGCCCCGGCTGGATCGTCTTTGGCGCGCTCAAACTGCTGGCCGGCTCCTTCCTCGCCTACTTCGCGCTAAGCCATGGCGTCACCAACGAACAGGCGGCCGACCCGGCGCACATGTATCTCGAAGCATTTCGCTATGTGCTGTCGCAGCCTGATCTCGCGCTCGCGCTGACCGGCACCTTCGTCATTCTCTCGCAGGTCAAGATCAACGTCACCAACGCCTATGCCGGCTCGATCGCCTGGTCGAACTTCTTCTCGCGGCTGACGCACAGCCATCCCGGCCGCGTGGTCTGGCTGGTGTTCAACGTCATGGTGGCGCTGCTGCTGATGGAAATCGGCGTCTACAAAGCGCTGGAGCAGACGCTGGCGCTATACTCCAACGTCGCGATCGCCTGGGTCGGCGCGCTGGTTGCCGATCTCGTCATCAACAAGCCGCTGGGATTGCGGCCGCAGCACATCGAATTCAAGCGCGCGCATCTCTACGACATCAACCCGGTCGGCGTCGGCGCCATGCTGATCGCGACCATCGTCTCGATCTCGGCGTTCTACGGCCTGTTCGGACCGACCGCGAAGGCGCTCTCGGCCTTCGTCGCGCTGGCAGTCGCCTTCATCACCGCGCCGCTGATCGCATGGGCCACCGACGGCAAATACTACATCGCGCGCAAACCGAAACGGAGCTGGCAAAACCTCGAGGCGATCCAGTGCTGCATCTGCGAGCATTCATTCGAGCCGGAGGACATGGCCTCCTGCCCCGCCTATGCCGGCCCGATCTGTTCTCTGTTC
>CADEDX010000096.1:3540-16266 GCA_902826195.1 uncultured Bradyrhizobium sp.
CTCCCACGACCTCTGCAAGCCGCATGCGCGGATCGGTGCCCAGGTGTCGGAGACACTGGGCAAGATGCTGCCGGCGCCGATCTACGCCCGGATCAACTCGCAGTTCGGCCACTATATCGGCGTGTTCGCGGTGTCCGCCGGCCTCGTCGCGCTGACGCTCGGACTGATCTATCTGCAGACCTCAGCGACGATTGCGGTGGACAACCTGCTTCTGTCCGAAGTGCTGTGGAAGGTGTTCTTCGCGCTCACCATCATCATCGGCGTGGTAGCGTGGCTGTTCGTGCTGGCGCAACAAAGCCGCCGCGCGGCGGAAGCCGAAACGCGGCGGCAGACTGCGCTATTGATCCAGGAGATCGACGCCCACAAGCGCACCGACGCCGAATTGCAGCGCGCCAAGGAAGTCGCAGAATCGGCCAACCTCGCCAAGAGCCGCTACGTCGTCGGCCTGAGCCATGAGCTGCGCTCGCCGCTGAACGCGATCTCCGGCTATGCGCAGCTGCTCGAACAAGATTCCAGCCTCAATACAAAACCGCGCGACCAGGTGCGTGTCGTGCGCCGCAGCGCCGACCATCTGTCCGGACTGATCGACGGCATCCTGGACATTTCGAAGATCGAGGCCGGCCGGCTCTATCTGTCGCGCGACGAGGTCCGCCTGAGCGAATTCCTCGACCAACTCGTCGGCATGTTTCGCGTTCAGGCGGCCGCCAAGGGCATCGATTTCGTGTTCCGGCGGCCTTCGATCCTGCCCCTCGTCGTCTATGCCGATGAAAAGCGCCTGCGCCAGGTTCTGATCAACCTGCTGTCGAACGCGCTGAAGTTCACGCAGACCGGCAGCGTGCAGTTCGTCGTGCATTACCGCAGTCCGGTCGCCGAATTCGAGATCATCGACACCGGTCCCGGCATCCAGCCGAGCGATCTCGAACGCATCTTCGCGCCATTCGAACGCGGCGCGCTCGGTGCGTCGCAGCCGCAAACCGGCACCGGTCTCGGGCTGACCATCAGTCGGCTGCTCGCCGGCGTGATGGGCGGCGATATTCAGGTGACCAGCGAGGTCGGCACCGGCAGCACGTTCCGCGTCAAGATACTGCTCTCCGAAGTCACCAACCCGACGCGGATCGCGCCGATCGGGGCGCCGATCTTCGGCTATCACGGCCCGCGCAGGACGATCCTGATCACCGACGACGATCCGACCCAGCGCGATTTGCTGCGCGAGGTGCTGACGCCGCTCGGCTTCATCCTGCTCAGCGCGCCCGACGGCGCCGGCTGCCTCGCGCTGGCGCAGCATTGCCGGCCGGATCTGTTCCTGCTCGATATCTCGATGGCCGGCATGGACGGCTGGACGGTGGCGGAGACCTTGCGCGCCAGCGGGCACCATCAGGCCCGCATCCTGATGGTGTCGGCGAGCGCGCTGGAGGCGCATGGCGCGCCGCTGGCGCAGCCGTTCCACGATGGCTACCTGATGAAGCCGATCGATATTCCCAAGCTGCTGGAGACGATCCGGCAGTTGCTCAGGCTCGAATGGCTATACGAGGCCGAACCGGCGCCTCCGCCGCGCTGGAGGCCGGAAACAGGCTCCCGTCCGCCGGTCAAATATGTCGAGGAACTGATCGGCCTCGGGCAGCTCGGTTACATCAGGGCGATCCAGGTCAAGCTGGACGAGATCGGCCAGGAAAACCCCGAACACGCCGACTTCGTGTCGCAAATGCGTGGCCTGATCGACCGCTTCGATCTCGACCAGTACATGGCGACCCTGAAAACATTGCACAGCTATGATCACTGAATCCAAAAAGCGCGACGTCGCCCTCATCGTCGACGATTCACCGGAGACGCTTCGGCTGCTGACCGATGCGCTCGACGGCGCCGGCATGACCGTGATGGTGGCGCTCGGCGGTGCGGCGGCGATGCGGATCGTCGACCAGATCACGCCCGACATCGTGCTGCTCGACGCGGTCATGCCCGGCCTCGACGGTTTTGAAACCTGCAGGCGACTGAAGCGCGATGCAGGTCTGGACCACGTTCCGATCATCTTCATGACCGGGCTGGCCGAAACCGAGCATATCGTGCGCGGGCTGGAAGCCGGTGGCGTCGACTATGTCACCAAGCCGATCGCGGTCGAGGAGATGCTGGCGCGCATCCGCGTCCATCTGGCGAATGCGCGGCTGACGCAGAGCGCGCGCGCCGCCCTCGACGTCTCCGGCCGCTATCTGCTCGCCGTCAACGCCGCAGGCAAGATCATGTGGGCGACCCCGCAGGCACAAAAGCTGCTGTCGGATGCGCTCAGCGCTGACAGCGACGACGATGTCGTGCTGCCCGACCCGATCCCGCAATGGCTGGACCAGGCCCGCAAAGGCAAGGCCGGGTCGAAAGCCGCGATCATGACCGCGCTTCCCGGCAACGAGCAGCTGCGGCTGCAATATATGGGCACGCTGGGCAGCAATGAATTTCTGCTGCGGCTGGCCAAGGATTCCGGCGCCGAGACGCCGTCGGAATTCTCCAGCGAACTCGGCCTGACGGCGCGCGAGGGCGAAGTGCTGTCGTGGCTTTCAAAAGGCAAGACCAACCGCGACATCGCGCAGATCCTGGGCCTCTCCCCGCGTACCGTCGACAAGCACCTCGAACAGATCTACTCGAAACTCGGCGTCGAGAACCGCACCGCGGCAGCCGCCATCGCCGTCAACGCCCGGCACCGAAAATCCTGACGTCAGTTTTCCACCCGGGCCTCCGACGGCCCGTTCGTCGCATTCCGCGGGGCCCATCGCCTCAACGCGTCATACAGTGCGTCAGGCTGTATCGGCTTGGTCAGGAAGCCGTTCATGCCGGCCTCCAGACAAATTTTGCGTTGTCCGACTAATTTAGGGCGTTGGCGGTCAGTGCAATGATCGGAACGTCTCGTTGCGGACCGCTCAGGGCCCGGATTGCCGCGGTTGCGGAAATGCCGTCCATCTGCGGCATCTGCATATCCATCAGCACGAGGTCGTAGGGCTTTTTCTGCACAGCAGCCACGGCCTCCTCGCCGTTGCAGACCATGTCGGCTTGATAGCCACGCCGGGCGAGCAGCTTTGAGATCAAGGTTCGCATGATCGAATTGTCCTCGGCCACAAGGATATCGAGCGGCGGCAGAGCGACGTCATCGGTGACCGGCGCCAAGGCAGGCGAAGCCACTGCCGGCACCGCAGCAGCCCTGCAACGAACCGTGAAGGAGAATTTGCTGCCCTTGCCAAGCTCGCTCTCGACCTCGACGTCCCCGCCCAAGACTTGGCAAAGCAGCTTGCAGATCGCCAGACCCAGGCCGGAGCCGCCATATTTGCGGGATATGGATGTGTCTGCCTGGGTGAATGGCTTGAACAGATTTGCAATCGTCTCGGGCGCGATGCCGGTGCCGGTGTCCGCTACTTCGATCCGGAGCTGGATGTCCTCATCCGCCAGAACGACGTGCGATGCGGTGATGATGATCGTGCCCTTCTCCGTGAACTTGATGGCATTGCCGACCAGGTTGAGCAGAACCTGGCCGATCCGGCCTGGATCACCCTGCATCCTGGTCGGCAAGTCGTTGGCGAACGACGTTTTGATGACGAGGCCCTCATGCAGCTTTGGAGTCATCAGCAAAGCAACGGCCTCGACAGATTGTCGAGGCTCAAAATCGATCGTCTCCGGCGCGACCTGACCGGCCTCCAGCTTAGAGAAATCCAGGATATCATTGACGACGTTAAGCAGGTTGTTGGCGGATTCCTCCGCCACTTTGGCCAGGCCTCGCTGCTCAGGATCGAGCGGCGTTCCCGTCGGCAGGTTGATCATCCCCATCATGCCCGCCATCGGCGTGCGGATCTCGTGGCTCATGATCGCAAGGAACTCTGATTTTGCGCGACTCGCCGCCTCGGCCGCCTCGGTGGCGGCGCTCAGCCTCTCGTTGGATTCCCGCAGCTTGACGGCTTCGCTCGCAAGGCGATGGGTCGCTCGCCAAATCATGGTTCTCAGGAGTGCGCACAGCGCAACAAGCAGGCCGGCCATTCCCAGCCGGCGCTGGGTGCCTTGCACCCACGGCGCCATCAGCTCCTGCGGATCCTGCGCGACGGCGATAACAAGTGGGAATGTCGTTCCGGTTGTATAGCTGTTGAGACGGCGCGCGCCATCGGTGGAAGATACGATCTCGAGCGAACCAGCCGGCGAATCCTTAAGTTGCTGGAAGATGCCGCTCTTCTTCATGTCGCGGCCGACATTGGCGTCCGAGAACGGTCGCCTCACCAGCAATTTCCCCGACAAGGATGCCAGAAGGATCGCGCCGTTCTCGCCGAGTTGAAGTTGATCGTAGAGACCCTGAAAGTACTGCGCCTTGATCGCCACGAGGACAACGCCGCCGAATGAGCCGTCCGGGCGATTGAAGCGCCGGGATACCGGTATGATCCAGCCCCCCGTCGCACGCCCCTTTACCGGCGGCGCGATGAAAATCGCGCGATCAGCAGTCGCCTGATGATGAATGAAATACTCCCGGTCCGAGAAGTTGGCTCCTGGCGGCAGCTCAAGAGCGCTGGCCACCATGATCCCATCGGCGTCGGTTACCCCAATCGTGGCGAGTTGGGGAACTGTCGAATCTGTTCAGCAAACAGCGCGCTTGAAAGCTCGCGCTTCTCGATCGGGAACGGCCTGTTTTCAAGCCGGAACACGGTCGAGAGCAACAGGGCATCCGCCGTGCGAAAGGTAAGCTCCGCTTGCTGCATGAGGGAGTTAGCAAGATTGGCGTTGTCTTTCTCGCCGTCCGCCAGCACGTAGGTTCGATGCTGCACTATATGGAATGCTTCGACGCTGACGTAAGCGACACACGCCAATACGATCAACGCGGTGGTCCAGGTGGTCGCAGAAACCCACCCCCACCGCTGCGGTCGTCGTTCGTTTTTCCAGCGCACCGTCGCGGTCCCGAGTGAATGCCAATTCGAACATGAACCGCAAAAAGGCTTACACCTTGTAAGAAAAGGCGGCCGTAGCACGATGGGGTTTGGAAACACAACGCCGAGATGACCTCTGGCGTGTCGCAACGATACCGTTGCTGGCTTGGAGCCCGTCGAATTGTGCCAAACGGATCGGACGTCCGGCGGGCCCGGAAAATGGAAACTCGTTGTCTAGCCCTTGCGTTCGGCGGCTATCGCGCACCGTTTCGTCCAGCTTTATTTGCCCTCGAAGGGACCGTCGGCACAACCACGAGCAATGCTGCAAAGCGGTAGATCGCATCTCCCTGTCAACGCAGGTGTGCCCCGCGTCTTCGCTGGCTTGTCGCCGGCCACACTCGTTGAATAGTCTTTAACCATAGGCGGAGTGACAGGCGCGGCGCCCGCTTGCAGCAAGCAAAAAACATGCGCCAAGGGGAAACGCCATGTTCGAGATTCTCGATCGCAGGACGAGTCTGACCCGCAACCAGATCAAGATCCTCTCCGCTGCCATCATCGGCGACGCGCTGGAATTCTTCGACTATTTCCTGATCGGCTTCGTGCTCGCCTTCCTGATCGGTCCGTGGAAGCTCACCTTCGGCCAATCGGCGACCGTGTTGATGAGCTCCGGCATCGGCGCCATCATCGGCGCCTATGTCTGGGGATGGCTCGCTGACCGCATCGGCCGCCGCATCGTCTTCATCGGCACCGTGCTGAATTTCTCGATCGCCACCGGCCTGCTCTATTTCACGCCGGACAACGGATGGGTTTATCTCGCGGTGCTGCGCTTCTTCGTCGGCACCGGCGTCGGCGGCCTGTATTGCGTGGACCTGCCGCTGGTGCAGGAGTTCATGCCTTCGCACAAGCGGGGCTGGGTCGGCGGGCTCGTCACCTGCGTGATTCCGCTCGGCGTAGGTCTTGGCGCGGTTCTCGGCGCCATCATGGGGAGCGACCAGTGGCGGCTGCTGTTTGCGATCGGTGTGCTGCCGTCGCTGATGGTTCTGCTGGTCCGTCTCTGGGTACCGGAGAGCCCGCGCTGGCTGTGCCGGCAGGGCCGCTACGAGGAAGCGCGCCAGTCGCTGGCGTGGGCGCTGCAGATGAAGCCGTCAGAGTTGCCGTTACCCACCGCTGCCGACGCCGGCCCCGTCATCAAGACAAGCTGGTTCGACCTCTTCAAGTATCCGCGCAGCCTGATCGTGTCCTGGCTCGGCAATGCCGGCGCGCAGACCGGCGTTTACGGCATCACGCTGTGGGCGCCGGCGCTGTTCGTGCTGCTCTTGAAGGTGACGCCGCAGGAAGCCGCCAAGATGATGATCCTGCTCAGCATCTCCGGCTTCCTCGGCCGCCTGACCTTCTCCTGGCTGTCGGACAAGATCGGACGGCGCAGCGCCGGCGGCCTGCTCGGCTTCGGCGCCGGCGTGCTGACGATTGTCGCGGGCTATCATTATGACGCCACGCTGTTCGGGCTGTCGGCGTTCTGGCTCCTGCTCGCGCTGACGTTCTTCTTTGCCGACGGCGGCTTCGCCATTGTCGGACCCTACGCGGCCGAAGTCTGGCCGTCGCATCTGCGAACCACGGGCATGGGCTCCGCCTACGGCTTTGGCGGCATCGGCAAAATCATCGGCCCGGTCGGGCTAGCGATGATCGTCGGCTCGAACAATTATTTGAAGCCCGACGTGCCGATGACCCAGATTCCGACCGCGTTCGTCTATCTCGGCTGCTGGTTCCTGATGGCGGGGGCCGTCTACTACTTCCTCGGGATCGAAACCAAGGGCAAGTCGATCGAGCAGATCGATCGGGAACTGATGGCGGCCAACGATATTGCAGCGCCGGCGCCCTCGGTCAGACAAGCGTAAGCGCGCTCTTCGTCCTCCGCACCGGGGGCGGACGGCCTCTGTGCTGCGGCCGCCCTTCGTTTCAGCTCGGCACCCCGCCGCCGAGCGGAACACCGTCGAGGCCATCGAGTGGCAAGCCGAGATGGCGCAGCGCCGTTGGCGCGAGATCGATGATACGGCTCCTTGTCGTGACGACGCTGCCGGCTGCAAACCCGTTGCCGACAGCGATCAACGTCGGCTTCGTTTCATGCGGGCCAAGCCCGCCATGCATTCAGCAATCGCGCCGTACGGCATCCTCGTTCTCGGCGAAGCGAACCGCCATCGCCGTCAGCCCCGGAATGCCGTTGCAATTGCGGCCTTGTGTCTTCGCCATATCGACAGCGAGAACGTCGGCGGCTGGAACCTGACCAAACTCGGCGAGGTCTTCGCCCTTAATGATGCGTCCGGCCCAGGACTGCTGGCCGAGCCAGGCGGCCACCTCCACACGCCGCGACAGGGCGTCGCCGCCAAAATGGATGAAAGCCGATGATCCCTGGGGCGCCACGACAACTTCCGGGCTATCCAGGCTCGCTTTGAATCCCGCTTCATGCAGCCGCCGTTCCACCGGCACGGTCTCGGTGACGGATTCATGGCCAGGGTCTGACCCCACGAGCAACAGCACGCCGTGACCGCGGTCCCGCAGCCACTCCACGGTTTCCGCGACCGCGCCGACATGCCTGTCGACCTCGCGCAGCGCCATCAGGTGTTGCGGCGAACCGAGCGGAAAGGCATGCATGGTCTTGTCGGGCTCGGACAACCAAAGCGTTGCAGCCGAGGGCGGCCGCTCCATCAGGATCGATATGAATTTGTCGGTCAGCACCGCATCGCCGACCGAGCCGGGAGGAGCAACGATCCCAGGCATCAGCGGTACGCGGCCCCGGCTATGGCTCAATTCGCGGTGGTGCAGTTCGCCGTGCCCCTCCGCATCGTGAAAGAAGGCTGCGCCCGGCGAGACGTTGGAACAGAGCAACGCGCCGAGCAGCTCCACCGTCCGCTGCGACAAGGACGGGCGCGTCAACAATCGCCCGAAATGCTTGCGGTACGTCTCGTAAAATTCCGGCCCGGCATCATGAACTTCATGGCCGTTCTCAATCGGCAACGCGACCGCATTGCCCAGCAGTCCATGCGATATTGGCCAACAACCGGTGGCGATGGACGCCGACGACGCCCGCGTCGCCGACGGAAAAATCCCGCGATGGTCCGCAAACCAGGCTCCCGCCCGCCGAAGCCGCATCATGTGCGGCGTGATCTCTTCGGACACGAAGTCGGGCCGGTGCCCGTCGCAGATGACGGTGACGACGATCGGGTGTGACATCGGCAATCTCACTTTGAAAACTCAAGCAAGGGTCGGGTCAAGCTTGTCGCGCAGCCAGTCGCCGATCAGCGAGACCGCCAGCGTCGTCAGCGTGATGATCGCCGCCGGGGTCAGCATGATCCACGGCGCGCTGCCGATATATTCGCGGCCATATCCCACCATGTTGCCAAGGCTGGTCATCGGCGGCTGCACCCCGAGACCGAGGAAGGATAGCCCGGATTCGAGCAGGATGACTTCGGGAAACACCAGCGTCATCGAGATGATCAGCGTGGAGGCGATGTTGGGAAGGATATGGCGCAAATAGACCCGCGACGGCGCCGCGCCGAGCTGCCTGATGGCGGATGCATAGCCCTGCCCGGTCGCGGAGATTGCCAACCCGCGGGCGATGCGCGCGTAGCGTTCCCAGCCATAGAAGCCCATCAGCCCGATCAGCAGCGGCAGCGACGACCCGAAAAACGCCAGCACCGCAAGCGCCAGGATCAGAAACGGCATGCTGGCCTGAAAATCGGCCAGCATCAGCACGGCCTGCTCGGCCAGACCGCGGAAATGCGCCGCCAGGAATCCGAGCAGCGTGCCGATGATGGCCGAGATCGCGGTCGCGCCAAAAGCGATCAGCAATGAAATGCGGATCGAAAAAATCAGCCGTGTCAGCACGTCGCGGCCGAGTTCGTCAGTTCCGAGCCAATGCGCGGCATTGCCGGGGGCGGAAAGACGATTGCGCAGATCCATCTTGGTGACGCCATAGGGAGCGATCGCCTCCGCCAGGATTGCCACCACCAGCATGGCAACGACCCACAGGACGGCAATGGCGACGAGTGGCGGAATCTTCGGCCATGAAATCGTACGTCTGGCTGCGGTTGATTCTGGCAACGACACATCCGCCATGTTAGTGCGCCCCCGCAGTTTCCCGGCTCCTCAGTCGCGGATCGAGGAAGCTATAGAGGAAATCGACGATCAGGTTCGACGTCACCATGGTCGCCGCGACGAGAAGCAGGATGCACTGCACCACGGCAAGATCGCGGTTCGCAACGGCAACGACAAGCAGCCGCCCGACCCCGGGCCAGGAGAACACGCTTTCGACGACGACGGCGCCGGCGATCAACGTGCCGACCATGAAGCCGACGATCGTCACCGTCGGGATCGCGGCATTGGGCAAGGCGTGCGACAGCACCACCGCGCGCCATGAAACGCCCTTGGCCGACGCCGTGCGGATATAAGGCTGGCCCAGCACTTCCAGCATCGCGCTGCGCGTGAAGCGCGCCAGCACCGCGGCCCCTCCGATGCCGAGCGTAAATATCGGCAGGATCGCGTGCCGCCAGGTTTCCTGCCCGCCGGACGGCAGCCAGCCGAGCTGCACCGCGAAAATCAGCACCAGCACGAGACCGAGCACGAAGCTCGGGACCGTAAACCCGGCCACGGCGCCGATCATGACCGCGCGGTCGATCAGGCTGCCGCGATGCAGCGCAGCGAAAATGCCTCCGGGGATCCCGATCGCAAGCTTGAGCAGGAGCGCCGGAATCGTCAGCGCCAGGGTGGCGGGGATACGCTCGAGGACAAGCGCGATCGCCGGGCGACCGTCGCGCATCGAGCGGCCGAGCTCACCCTTGGCGATGGCGCCAAAATAATCGAAATATTGCATCCAGATCGGATCGTCGAGGCCCCAGGCCTTGCGGAACGCG
The DNA here is from genome assembly GCA_902826195.1 of uncultured Bradyrhizobium sp. Lineage (GTDB taxonomy): Bacteria > Pseudomonadota > Alphaproteobacteria > Rhizobiales > Xanthobacteraceae > Bradyrhizobium. The sequence continues at coordinate 13,328 of CADEDX010000096.1, forward strand.
GCGATGACCTCGGGCGGCGCCTCCGGGCCCATGATGATCAGCGCCGGATCGCCGGACAGCCGAAGCACGACAAATGCAAAGGTGACCACCAGCGCGATGGTGATCATGGCCCGTGCTAGACGGATCGCGAAATAGCGCGCCATCAGGCCACCGCTCCCAGCGCCGTGGCCGCGTGCGATTCAACACCGGTCAGATGGCAGGCCACGCTTCGATCGGGAGCCACCTCGACAAGCGCCGGCGCGGCGGTGCGGCAACGCGCAAAGGCGCTCGGGCATCGCGGGTGAAAGGCGCATCCGCCCGGTTTTGCCGCTGGGTTCGGCGGATCGCCGGAAAGCACGATCCGCTCCGTTCTGCGAGCGCCGGGGGCCGGCGATGCCGAAACCAGCGCCTTGGTGTAGGGATGCTGCGGCGAGACGAACAGATCGTCGGCGTTGCCCAGTTCGACCACACGCCCGAGATACATGACCGCAACGCGCTGGCTGATCTGGCGCACCACGCGCAGATCGTGGCTGATGAACAGCATCGTCAAATTCAGCGCCGCCTGAAGATCGATCAGGAGATTGACCACCTGCGCCTGGATCGAAACGTCGAGCGCACTCACCGGCTCGTCGCAAACCAGAAAATCGGGCTTGGTCGCCAGAGCGCGTGCCAGCACGGCGCGCTGGCGTTGACCGCCCGACAGCTCATGCGGATATCGCTGCCCGATGTCGTCCGAAAGCCGGACGCTGCGCATCAACTCCGCGACGCGCGCGGTACGGAATTCTTCGTCTTCGACATTGTGAATATCGAGCGGCTCCCGCACCTGGGCCGCGATCGGCAGGCGGCGGTCGAGCGCGCCGAGGGGATCCTGAAAAATCATCTGCATGCGGGCGCGCGAGGCCCGCCATTCCGATGTGTCCGTCGCCGGAAGTGGCCTGCCGTGGAACGCGACCGACCCTGCGTCCGGATTTTCCAGACCCAGCACGAGCCGGCCTGTGGTCGATTTTCCCGATCCGGATTCGCCGACAAGACCGAGCGTCTCGCCGCGGTTGATCCCAAAGGTCACCCCATCGACGGCACGGACGTCGCGGGAGCGACCGAACATGCCCGCCCGCATCCTGTAAGTGCGGACCAGCCCGTCGACGCTTACCAATGGCTCGGTCATTCGGCAGCCTGGCCGATGATATCTGACGCGCCCGCATGCTGATCGATGACGCAGGCAACACGTCGATTTTCACCAATAGCGCGAAGCCGCGGCGGTTGCGTTCCGCAAGGCGCGGCCGCCTGACCACAGCGCGGCGCAAAGGCGCAGCCTTGCGGCATGGCCTTTGGGTCCGGCACGGTGCCGGCGATGGCGGTGAGCCGGCGGCGCGGGCCATCGATGGGTGGCAGCGATCCGATCAACCCATGTGCATAGGGATGACGCGGATCATCGAACAACTCCCCCGACGGCGCCTCCTCCACCACACGGCCCGCATACATGACCGCGACGCGGTCGCAGTTTTCCGCCACCACGCCGAGATCATGGCTGATGAGCACGATCGCCATGCCGGTCTCGCGCCGCACGGACCGGATGAGTTCTAGAATCTGCGCCTGAATCGTCGCATCGAGCGCCGTCGTCGGCTCGTCCGCGATCAGCAGATCCGGGCTTCCGGCCAAAGCCATCGCGATCATGATGCGCTGGTTCTGCCCACCCGAAAATTCGTGCGGATAGGCCGACAGCCGGCGTTCCGCATCCGGGATACCGACGAGGTCCAGCAGGCGCCTGGCTTCGGCGTGGATTGCGGCCCCCGAAAGCCCGCGATGCAGGGCAAGGCTTTCGCCGACCTGCCGGCGAATTGTGAGCACCGGATTCAATGCGCTCGCCGGGTCTTGAAATATCATCGCGACACGGCCGCCGCGCACCCTGTCCATGGTGGCAGGCGACGCACCAAGAATCTCGGTGCCTTCGAGCTTCACGTTGCCGCTGACGGAAGCGGTCGTCGGAAGCAGACCGAGCGCCGCCAGCCACGTCACCGATTTGCCGGAGCCGGATTCGCCGACCAGCCCGACCGCCTCGCCACGACCGACACTGAGGCTGATGCCATCGAGCACTTTGACGCCGTTGAAGGCGACGGTCAGGCCGTCGAGCGAGACCAGCGGCTCCATGGCTCAAACCTCGAAATTTCCGGCGCGGAAATCCATGGCAAAGGCCGCAGCCGCCTTCCACTTGATGGACTTCGGCTTCGCGGTGAAGGTCGCGTTCTGGTGCAACACCGTATAGGCCGGGTCCTCGCGCTCGCAGATTTCGAGCATGCGGCGGAAGGCCGTACGGCGCGCCGCGCGATCGGTCGACGTTTCCAGGAATTCGGCGAGCTTGTTGGCTTCCGCGTTGGTGAATTCCCCGATCTGCTGCTGCTGTCCGTTCGGACCGTGTTGCGCGACGAGCGAGGAGACCGGATCGTTGAACGGCGCGGAATTCGACCAGTCGCGCACCGCGCGCGTCGGCGTCCGCTCCATGATCTGGGTCCAGTTCTCCTTGGTTTCGATCTGGACGTTGAGGCCCACGGCCTTCCACATCTCCACCAGCACCTGCGCGGTCGCGACCTGATTGGTGTAGTAGTTGTTGAGCAGACGGTAAGGGATCGGATCGCCCTTGTAGTTGGCCTGTTTCAGCAGATCCTGCGCCGTTTTGGGGGTGTATTCCGGCACGGGCCAGTAGGACTGGTACATGTCGGCATAGAACTCCCATTGCAGCCCGCGCGGAACGCGCGTGCGTCCGGCCCAGAGACTGTCGACGATCGCCTGCCGGTCGATCGCATGCGTGAAGGCACGCCGCACCAGCGGATTGGCAAGCTGCGGATGGTTCTTGTCGAACACCGTAAGCCGGTGGTTCATGATCGTGCCGCCCTGAACCTCGAAGGCCGCGTTCTTCTCGATCCCGGCGATCTGATCCGGGGGAATGTCGCAGGCGAACTGGT
>CADEDX010000097.1:0-2563 GCA_902826195.1 uncultured Bradyrhizobium sp.
TTGGCTGAAGCCGACGCCGCTGGGACCGCACCACTTTGCGAACATGAAACCACAGTGACCGCCCTTTCCCTCCTCAATTCCGTATTCGGCCTACCGGCGTTCCGCGGCGCGCAGGAGGAAATCGTCCGGCACGTGACGGATGGCGGCAACTGCCTGGTGCTGATGCCGACCGGCGGCGGCAAGTCGCTGTGCTACCAGTTGCCATCCTTGTTGCGCGAAGGCTGCGGCATCGTGGTGTCGCCGCTGATCGCGCTGATGCGCGACCAGGTCGCGGGGCTGCTGGAAGCAGGCGTCAACGCGGCGGTTTTGAATTCCACACTGTCGTTCGACGAGGCCTCGGAAGTCGAGCGGCGGCTGCTCGCCGGCGACCTCGACCTGCTCTATGTCGCGCCGGAGCGGCTGCTGACGCCGCGCTGTCTCTCCTTGCTGAGCCAGGCCAACATCGCGCTGTTCGCGATCGACGAGGCGCATTGCGTCTCGCAATGGGGGCATGATTTCCGTCCCGAATATATCGGCCTGTCGGTGCTCGCCGAACGATTTCCAAACGTGCCGCGCATCGCGCTGACCGCGACCGCCGACGAAATGACGCGCAAGGAAATCGTGACGCGGCTCGGGCTCGACGGCGCGCCGAGTTTCGTCGCGAGTTTCGACCGCCCGAACATCCGTTATGAAATCGTCGAAAAACAGAACGCGACGGCGCAGCTCAAGGCCTTCATCAGCGAGCGCCATGCGGGCGACGCAGGCATCGTCTACTGCCTGTCGCGCGCCAAGGTCGAGGATATCGCGCGAACTCTGTGCGACGCCGGGATCCCGGCGCTGCCCTATCACGCCGGGCTCGATGGCAGCCTGCGTGCCCGAAACCAGGATCGCTTCATCAACGAGGACGGCGTCATCATCGTCGCCACCATCGCGTTCGGCATGGGGATCGACAAGCCGGACGTCCGCTTCGTGGCGCATCTCGACCTGCCGAAGAGTATCGAGGCCTATTACCAGGAGACCGGCCGCGCCGGGCGCGACGGAAAACCTTCCAGCGCCTGGATGGCCTATGGCTTGTCCGACATCGTGCAGCAGCGCCGCATGATCGACGAGTCCACCGGATCCGACGCGTTCAAGCGCGTGTCGATCGGAAAACTCGATGCGCTGGTGGCGCTGGCGGAAACCGCGGGCTGCCGGCGCAGCCGCCTGCTCGGCTATTTCGGCGAGGAAGTCACGGGCACCAATTGCGGCAATTGCGACAACTGCCTGTCGCCGCCGCAGCTTCGCGATGGCAAAATCCCTGCGCAAAAACTGTTGTCCTGCGCCTATCGCACCGGACAACGTTTCGGCGCCATGCACCTGATCGACGTGCTGGTCGGCCGCATGACCGAAAAAGTCACGCAGTTCGGACATGACAAGCTGACCGTGTTCGGCATCGGCCGCGACTTGAACGAAAAGCAGTGGCGCGCGGTGATCCGCCAGCTGGTCGCGATGGGCCATCTGCGGGCGGATAGCGAAGCCTATGGCGCGCTCAAGCTGACCGACAGCGCCCGCGGCGTCCTGAAAGGCGAGACGGAAGTCATGTTGCGCGAGGCGGCACCCGGCACGCGCCTTCGCGAAAGCCGCACCAGATCAAGGCGCGGCGACCTCGCGCCGCGCGCCGAGACGAGGCCCGCCGATGCCGGCCTGCAGGCTGCGCTGCGCGCCTGGCGCGCCGACATCGCACGCCAGCGCAACGTACCGGCCTATGTGGTGCTGCACGATTCCACAATCGACGGCATCGCCGCCGCACGGCCGTCGTCGCTCAATGAGCTGCGAAACATCGCAGGGATCGGCGACAAGAAGCTCGAACATTACGGCGACGAACTGCTTGCGCTGGTGCGAACGGCGGACGGGTAGGCTCACCCATTCCGGAACGTATAGGCATATCCATTGATCGCGGGCGCTCCGCCGAGATGGGCGTAGAGCACCTTCGAGCCCTTTGGGAAATAACCCTTGTTCACGAGGTCGATCATGCCCTGCATGGATTTCCCCTCGTAGACGGGATCGGTGATCATGCCTTCGAGGCGCGCGGACAGCCTGATCGCCTCCTTGGTCTCCTCGGAAGGAACGCCGTAGGCCGGATAGGCATAGTCCTCGATCAGCACGCAATCGTCGTCGGCGATCTCGTGGCCGAGTCCGACGAGCGCGGCCGTGTTGCGGGCGATGTCGAGCACCTGCGCCTTGGTCTGGGCCGGCGTGAACGACGCATCGATGCCGGTCACTTGTCGCGCGCGGCCGTCTTTGGCAAATCCCACCAGCATGCCGGCATGGGTTGAGCCGGTGACGGTGCAGACCACGATGTAGTCGAAGGCGAAGCCGAGTTGCTTCTCCTGCGCCCTCACCTCCTCGGCGAAGCCGACATAACCGAGCCCGCCATATTTGTGCACGGAGGCACCGGCCGGGATCGCATAGGGCTTGCCGCCCTTGGCCTTCACGTCGGCGATCGCCTCTTCCCAGCTTTGGCGAATGCCGATGTCGAACCCTTCGTCCACCAGTCGCACATCCGCGCCCATGACGCGGCTGAGCAGAATATTGCCAACGCGGT
>CADEDX010000097.1:2573-6312 GCA_902826195.1 uncultured Bradyrhizobium sp.
TTTCCTGCACCAGGCGGCACTTCATGCCGATCTTCGCCGCGACGGCCGCCACCATGCGGGTGTGGTTGGACTGCACCCCGCCGATCGAGACCAGCGTGTCGGCATTGGAAGCGATGGCATCAGGGATGATGTATTCGAGCTTGCGCAGCTTGTTGCCGCCGAACGCGAGCCCCGAATTGCAGTCCTCGCGCTTGGCGTAGAGTTCAACCTCGCCGCCAAGGTGCTGCGACAACCGCTCCAGCTTCTCGATATGGGTGGGCCCGAAGGTGAGCGGATAGCGCTCGAATTTTTCCAGCATCGTCATCCCCGTTGATGGTCTTGATCTCAGGGAACGCGCGTATCATTGATGAATGGGAAGGTGCTTTCTAAATTGCACGCCGCTAATTACAAATATTGCAGATATGGGCAATTTATCTATCATTACTTTCTCTTTTAGATCAAATTCCGAGAGAATCTTTCATGGCCGGCCGGCTCGACCGCATCGATCTCAAGATACTGCGATTCCTGCAGAATAGCGGCCGGCTGACCAATGCCGAGCTGGCAGAAATGGCCGGCGTCAGCGCCGCGACTTGTCACCGCCGCACCCAACGCCTGTTCGAGGAGGGGTTCATCGCCGAGGTCAGGGCGATGGTGGCGCCGCGCAAGGTCGGCAAGGGGGCGCTGGTCATGGTCGGCGTCGTCCTCGACCGCTCCACGCCTGAGAGCTTTGCCGCCTTCGAGCGGGCGGTCGCACAGCTGAAATTCGTGCTGGACTGCCATCTGGTGGCGGGGGATTTCGACTATTTCCTCAAAATCCGGGTCGGCGACATGGAGGATTTCAACCGCATCCATGGCGAGCAGTTGATCGCGCTGCCGGGGGTCCGCCAGACCCGGACTTTCTTCGTCATGAAGGAAGTGGTCGACAATGCGCCGCTCGATTTCTGATCGTCGTTCGGCGCTGCAAAAATGGGGTTTTCCCGCGGTGTCGACCCTGCGAGACTCTGGTCACACCGCGCGCCATGTCCTATCAACCGGGGCATGACCATGAGATTCTGTCGGCAGGCTTTTGCGCTTGCCATCGCCCTCATTGCAGTGCCGGGCCGCGCCTCGGAAGAGCAGCCGCGGCCGGAGCCCGATACCATCATCTTCGCGATGATGTCGGGCAAGTGCCGTACGTTCAAGGTCGGCGGACGCGATCTGCCCTGCCGGGCGGTGGCGTTCTCCCAGACCGAGGAAGGCCGGGCGAATTTCACGATCGCGATCAACGACCCCAGGGACGACAGCCACATCATCACGTTTTCCGGCGACAACGGACGAAGGCCGGCGGCCAACGTGTATGAGCTGCCGATCGACCGGATGCTGCTGAAATCCAAGGATCGGCCGAAGGTCGATGGCCTTCCAGTGCCGTCGATCCAAATGGCCATGGGCCTCTGCAGGCAGGTCGGGAATTTCGTGACGCTGGAGCTCTCCAGCATTTCCTGCACAGCAGTCGACCAGAACGGCAAGAACTACGAGTTGCAGTACCAGTCCGACGGTACGCCGATGGCAGTACGCCGCATCAAGCGGATGCGCGTCGGCAGCCCCGCGGTGTCGCCGTACGACGATATGAAATAACAGCCAGGTCTGGAAACAAAGGGCCGCCGGCGGAAAACCGACGGCGGCCAAGGTCTATCCACGCGTGGCTCGCAAAGGCGCGGATCAATTCAGGCTAGGGTGAAAGTGCTGATGAGACGTGGAGGGGGTCTGTCAAACTCGAACAACTGTTTTCATACAGGCTTCACCCTGCGTCTGCGCGTTCGCGCACCAGATTGACCGCGCACCCGCGCATCTCACCTGTATCGCTTCTGTCCCTCGCCGACGCGGCGAATCCTGGTGATCTGAGCGCTGCGGCGCGACTTGTCGACCACCGCCCGCTGGCGCCAGTCGGAAGCCCGCAATCCCGTCAACGAATGCAATGTCGACACCAGCGCGATTTCCTTCCGCACGGCGTCGACAATCCGATTGAACTCCACTTCGCTCATCACACGCTCCAAAGCGCCGGGCCGACATTCTGTCGCCCGGTCCGTAAGAGGGCCCGCGCTGAGCACAGATCATCACGCGACTTTGTTGTTTGAAGGCTCGGCCTCGGTCGCTTCGATGGCAAAAAGGGGCCGAAATCGGGAAGGTCAAGCCCGCGCTTCAAGAAAGCGGTGGTTCCGTGGACCCGCGGGCGCCACCGCTTGGCCCAACTTGCCCGATGCGTGCTAGATTCGGCCACGAATCAGGAGAGCTCGCATGCCGGTAGACAGCGACAGCGCCATTGCATGGCACCGCGCCCAGCTCAAGAAGCTTCGCGAGACCTTGAAGAACATCGAGACCACGCGATTCACGATCGGCGAGCCAGCTTTGTCGAACGGGGCCAGCAAGACGCCGAAGGCGGTCGCCGAACTCGAGCAGAAGATTCGCCAGTCGCAGCACATCATCGCCGCCTACGAGCGGCAGGCCCGGCGGCCGCTCGCGACCGACCAGCGCAGCCTTGCCAGCGTGAGCTGGAGCGCCTGGAATGCCCAGGCCCCGCACAGAAGCGGAAGCAATTCGCGGCGGTGAAGCCTGCCGAATCAAGCTAGTTCTTCGCGGTCTCTTTTTCCTTCGCCTTGGCCTTGCACGAGATCAGATACGTGAACGCCCTCGCGTTGCGCGCGATGTCGGCGGTTTTCAACTCTTCTTTGGCCTGGGAGATCTGATCGGGCACCACGCTGTTGTCGAGAAAATCACGCAGCGCGCCGGTCTTGATGGCGAAATTGATGTTTTCCGGAATGTTGCCGGTGGCCCGCGAACTTGATGGCGTTCAGCTTGGCCGCGACCACGCCGACCACGTCGCCGTTCGAGGCCAATAATGGCCCACCGCTGTTGACGGGCTGAACCGCGGCGCTGATCTGCAGGAAGCGCGTGTCGTTCAGCACGCCGCTGAGCGAACTCACGATTCCCGTGGTCACCGTGAAATCGGATGCTAGCAACCCGTGGAAGGGAAAGCCGATCGCCACCACGCTGTCGATCATTGGTCTCGTCGCTCGACACCAGCCGCAGCTTGGCCGGCGCCTCGCCGGTCAGATTGCGGAGGATGTCGCCGACGCGGCCCTGCACCACATGCGCGTTGGTCACGGGATGCCCGTTCGTGCTCACGACGAATCCAGTACCCTTCTGGTCGAACACCCTCTCGGGCTTGGCCGGCGCCGATTCCGGCGCTGCCGCCGCGGCGGTTGGCTTGGCGGCGGGCGGCGCCGAGAAATCACCGGCGGCGGCCAGGCCCGATTGCTTGATCTTCGCGACGCAATTCGCCAGCACCGGCAACAGCTGTCCGGTCTGATCGAGCTTGAACTGAAACAACTGTCCCTGCGTATAGGCGGTCATGCTTTTCGCGCGCCGGAACTGGACGATCAGGGATGAATTGCTCGGCATCGGAACGCGAACCAGCTTGTCGGCGATCGGAATGCCGTGAACGGCGAACGGTTGCTGTCCGTCGAGTGTCAGAGCCTGCGGAAACGCCTCGCCCGCCTTGAGCTTCCATTCTCGTGCATGAAGCCGAGGCTCCAGCCACCGCCGCTCATCACGACAAAATAGACGCCCCTGTCGTATCTCGCGCCGGCACCGCAATGCGAGAAGGATCCGGTCAGGTCGTTGGTGTAGGCCCCGCCCCTCCAGTGGCCGACGCTGATCGACCCGTAGGGACGCGCCACCGCATTCGAATCTGTACAAATCACCCTCAGCAGCGCAACCACCC
>CADEDX010000097.1:6322-16220 GCA_902826195.1 uncultured Bradyrhizobium sp.
TCATCAGGGTTTCTACACACACGAAGGATGAGCATACTTGCATTTGCAACCGGAGTCGATTGCAAGCGCGGGTCGAAATTTCCCGCCGGCACGGGCGCCGCAGCGCTTCGTTAAGCTCTTTGCCTGATCATTCGGCCCCATCGTCCCGGTCGTCGTAAGACCGAGGTCGATTCGCGTCCGCCCCACAGCAAATTCAGTTCATATCGCCCGGCAGTACAACGCATGGACTTGGCAAACGGCGGAGACGGTATCGTGCAGAGGGTCACGCTTCGCGCGCCCGCGGCTGTGCTGATTCCAAGCCTCTTCATCGCGCTGTACGCCTGGGTGCTCCTGCTCACCACGATTCCCTATCCGGGCAAGATCGGGCTCGACTACAACACGCTCGGCACCGACTGGATGGTGTTCTACGGCGCGATCCGCTCCGTGCTCCACGGCAACGCCGCGCTGATCTTCGACGGCGACCGTTTTACGGATTTCCTCAACACGACGTTTGCGCCTCTGCTCTCGTCGCCGCTGGATTTTCGGCCATGGGCCTACCCGCCGAGCTTCCTCGTGATGCTGCTGCCGTTCGCCGGGCTGGGTTTCCTCGGCTCGTATGTCGCGTTTCAGCTCGCGACCGGCGCCCTGCTGGCGCGGGCACTGCTGGCGAGCACGGCCGCGCCGTCGCCCATCCTGCTGGTGGCCGTGCTGGCCTGCCCGGCATCGGCCATCAACGCGATCAACGGTCAGGCCGTCTTTTTGGTCGCGGCGCTGATCGTCGGCGGCTTTGGCCTTCTCGAACGGCGTCCGTGGCTCGGTGGACTGGTGCTGGGACTGCTGACGTTCAAGCCGCAGTTCTGCGTGCTGGTGCCGATCGCGTTGATCGCGGCCGGGCAGTGGCGCGCATTGCTGGCGTCAGGCGTGTCGGCGATTGCGATGGTGATCGCGAGCGGATGGATGTTCGGATGGGAGCTCTGGCTGCGCTGGCTGCCGCTGATCATCGAGAACTTTCTCAACCCGAGTGAAAAGTGGATCACGTATGGCCGTATGTGGGGCCACAGCGTCTATGCCTGCGTCGTGCTGCTGGGGGTGCCGGCACGGCTGGCATCGTGGTTTCAACTGCTCGCCATGCTCGGCGCCGCCGTCTCCGTCGTCATCGCGTTCCGGTCGCGGCTGGGGACGCGGGAAAAGACCGCGGTCTTTCTCGCCGCGACGGTCCTCGCCGCGCCGCATTCCGGCCCCTATGACGTGACGCTGCTGGTGATCGCCGCGGCGTTCTGGCTGATGTCGCGCGCAGCCCCGCTGCCGCTTTGGTGCTGGACCGCGGCGTTCATGGTCTGGCTGCTGCCGATGCTGAGCCCGCCGGTGCTGGTTCCCGTGGGCCGGATCGCGCCGCTCGTTCCGCTCCTGCTGATCGTGCTGCTGCTCCGGCCCGCGCCTTTGGTGCCGGAACCCGCACCATAGGCCGGCCCCGGCCCGGCCGCGCGGCTAAACGTCTCGGTACCGGCCAGCGCACTTCCCGAGCATTTTTGATGGATCGCGTCTGGCATCTTGCATACGGTGCCACCGGTTGCCTAAACTTTCCCGGGTCAATACCCGCCGAGGGAACAAAAAAAACGCAATTCTGCCGCCGACGGCGGATGCTTGCGATAGCCGGAGGAAAATGCCGTGAAGCCAAATGTTGTCCGGTGCGCCCTGTTTTCACTCGTCGCGACCGTTGCCGTCATGACCGGCCAGGCCCAGGCTCAAGTACAGGCTTGGCCGGACAAGCCGGTCACCTTCATTGTGCCGTTCGCGGCCGGCGGCGGCACCGACGCGTTTGCCCGCCCGCTGGCGGCACAGCTCGACACGCAATTGGGCAAGCGCGTGCTGATCGAAAACCGCGCTGGCGCCGGCGGCACGGTCGGCGCATCCGCCGCGGCGAAGGCGGCTGCCGACGGCTACACCTTCTTCATGGGCGCGGCCCATCACGCTATCGCGCCGTCGCTCTATCCCAACCTCGACTACAACATCGAGAAGGATTTTATCGCGGTGGCGCTGATCGCGCGGCCGCCGCAGGTCGTGGTCGTCAATCCGGACAAGGTCGCCGCCAAGACGCTCGCCGAGTTCATCGCCTACGCCAAGGCCAACCCGGGCAAACTGAACTACGGCTCCGCCGGCGCCGGCACCACGCATCATCTCGCGGGCGAGTTGTTCAAGATCCTGACCAAGACCACCATCCAGCACGTCCCCTATCGCGGGGCCGGGCCGGCGATGCAGGACCTGATCGCCGGGCACGTGCCGGTCGTCTTCGACGGGCTTGGCTCCTCGGCGGCACCGATCAGGGCCGGGCAATTGCGCGCGCTTGCGGTCGCCGCGCCGAAGCGCGTGCCGGCCTTCCCTGACCTGCCGACCGCCGCCGAAGCGGGCCTGGAGGGCTACGAGGTGTCGACCTGGTACGGCCTGTTCGCGCCGAAGAACACGCCGCCGGATATCGTCCAACGGATGATCAAGGAGCTGCAGACCGCGATGCAGACCCCGGCGATCAAGGAGGCCTGGGAGCGCAACGGCTCCGACGTGCCCGACGGCACCGGCCCGGCATTCGCAAGCATGGTGTCTGCGGAAGTCGAGCGCTGGCGCAAGGTGGTGACGGAAGCGAACGTCAAGCTGGATTAGCGGCGCAGTACTCAGTTCGAGGCCCCTCCGGCGGAATGCCGCAGGGGCCCGAAAACAAAAATATCGAAAACAACCCCATGCAAAGTAGGATTGGACCCTCGTGCCGGCCAGCTCCGGGTCGCCCTACTTCGCCTCGCTGGCCTTGATCCCGGAGCTTTCGATCAGCGTGGCCACGCGTGGCAGGTCGGACGCAAACAGGCGTGCATGCGCCTCCGGGGTCAGCTCATTGGCGGGGAACGGCAGGGTGCCGAGTTGCTTCAGCTTTTCCAGAAGCTCCGGCTCGGCCAACGCAGCACGCAATGCCGCATTCAACGCGTCGACGGTCTCCTTCGGCGTGCCCTTTGCCACATAGAGTCCATGCCACATCGAATAGCTGACCTCGGGCATGCCGAGTTCGGCGGTGGTAGGCACGTCCTTCAACTGCTCGAGCCGTTGCGGTGACGTGATGGCAATGCCGTGCAGCGTGCCGGCCTGGATCTGCGGCAGGGCGTTGGTCACCTGATCCCACAGCAAATCGATCTGCCCCGCCAGCAGATCGCCGATCGCGGGCGCCGAACCGCGATAGGCCACGACCGTGGGCTTGAAGCCCAGCACATTGCCCATCATCACCGCGCACAAATGACTGTTGGTGCCGAGACCGCCATGCGCAAAATTCGCCTTGTCGCGCTGCGCCTTGATCCAGGCGATGTGGTCCTTCGGGCCCCCGCCGGGAATCGACTTGCGGCCGATCAGGACCATCGGCGCGTTGTTGACGAGGCCGACCGCTTCGAACGCCGTCCTGGTGTCGTAGCGCAGGTTGGTGAACAGGCTGGGCGCCGCGAGCAGTCCGACGTGATTGATCAGAACCGTGGAGCCATCGGGTGTCGATCGCGCCACGCGATCATTGGCCAGCGTACTGCCGCCGCCGACGACGTTCTCGATAATGATGGTCTGGCCGAGCGTGCGCGACATCCGCTCGCCGATCAGACGCGCGACCGTGTCCGTGCCGCCGCCGGCCGCATAGGGAACCACCAGCGTGATGGTCTTGGGGGTAGATTGCGCGTGGGCGTGCGGCGCAAGCGCCGCGACCAGCAGGCCAAGGCCCGTCAGGGCGCTTGCAAAGAGACGATTGATCACGATGGCGTCCTCCAAATTCTTCTTTTTTGCCATGCCCCATTGTTGCGGTCGTGCGTTCGTTGGCGAAGCCGCCGTGGAAAAATACGGGGCGCCGCGTGGCGTGGGATCATGCTGATTGCGCCCGCGCAAATCAATTGCAAAGCAAGCGTAGCTGGCCGGCAGACCGGCGTGATACGATGACGCGGCAGCGCGGAAAACACCGGGACCGGAATGGAATGAAGCAGGCGGCCTATGTCGCGGTGGATTGGGGCACCAGCAGCTTTCGGCTTTGGCTGGTCGACCGGGACGGTAATGTGCTCGGGGAGCGGCGCAGCCATGAGGGCATGATGGCGGCGAGCAAACCCGGCTTTGCGGCCGTGCTGCAGTAGGTTCTGGCAGCCGTTGGCGCCGCGCCTGGCTTGCCCGTCATCCTCTGCGGCATGGCCGGCGCCCGGCAGGGCTGGGTCGAAGCCGGCTATGTCGATACGCCCGCGCAGCTGGCGTCGGTCCTGAAACAGGCGGCACCGGTGCCGGGGCAGGATCGCGACATCCGCATCCTGCCGGGAATCGCGCAACGCGACGTCAAGGCGCCCGATGTCATGCGCGGCGAGGAGACGCAATTGCTCGGTGCGCTGAGCGGCGATGCGGCGGGGGAAGCCGTCTTCTGCATGCCCGGTACGCATTCGAAGTGGGTCAGGACGAACGGCAGAACCGTCGTACGTTTCGCCACGTTCATGACCGGAGAATTGTTCGACGCCATCTCGCAACATACCATCCTGTCGCACGCGGTAGCCCGCGCGGATGAGGCGGAAGACGTCGATGCATTCAGGTCGGCTGTCATGGCCGCGATCGAAACGCCGGCCTTCGCCGCCAATCTGCTGTTTCAAGTGCGATCGGGTCAGTTGCTCTACGGTGGCAAGCCCTCCTCGGCCCGCGAGAAAATATCCGGCACCCTCATTGGGCTCGAACTGGCGGCGGGGCTTGGCCGAGAGCCGCCGAAGTCCGGCATCACGCTTATTGCATCGGGCCGGCTTCAGATGCTCTACCGGTTGGCATTCGAAACGCTGTCCGTTCCGGTCCGATCCATCGAGGCTGAGGATTCGGCCCGTCGCGGCCTTTCGATGGCTGCAAGATCGATCTGGAGTCCATGAAGATGAGCGCTGTCCCCTTTCCGCCGATGAAGCGTCCGCTGGTCGCGATCCTGCGCGGCGTGAAGCCCGAGGAAACGGCCGGCATCGTCGACGTTCTGATCGAGAGCGGCATGACGGCGATCGAGATTCCGCTGAACTCGCCGGATCCGTTCCGCTCCATCGAGATCGCGGTCAAAAGGGCTCCTGCCGGAATTCTGGTCGGCGCGGGTACGGTGCTGACGACGGAAGCCGTTGATCGATTGCATGATGCCGGCGGCCGGCTCTTGGTAACGCCAAACGTCGACGTCGACATCATTGCGCGCGCCCGCGCCCACGGCATGGTCACGATGCCCGGCGTATTCACACCGACGGAGGCGCTGCTCGCCGCGAAGGCGGGGGCATCCAGCCTGAAATTCTTTCCGGCGGGCGTGCTCGGCGCCGCAGGGATCACCGCCATTCGCGCCGTTCTTCCCGCCGGCCTGATGATCGCCGCCGTGGGCGGCGTCTCCGACAAGAATTTCGTGGACTATATCAAGGCGGGCATTGTTGCGTTTGGTCTCGGCAGCAGCCTCTACAAGCCGGGCATGACGACGGCAGAAGTGGCCGCGCGCGCCAGCACGACGATCAAGGCCTATGACATGGCGATGCAACAAGCAAAATAGTTTCCGCCGCGTCAGGCGCACGCAATGCTGGTCGCCGGCTTTGCCGCGCGCTAATGAGACTCGATGCTCGTTTATATCCAGGTTCTCCGGCTGCTCGCGGCCGTCGCCGTCGTCGCCTTTCATGCCTGGGGTGTCGCACCGGACGGATTCAAGGTTCCCGATGGCGCGATCTCCTTTATCCTGTCCCACGGCGGTCATGGCGTCGACCTGTTCTTCGTCATTTCAGGCTTCATCATTTTCTATGCGACTCACCGCGCGACCATGACGCCGGCCGAATTCCTGCGCCGTCGCGTCGAGCGCATCGCGCCGCTGTATTTTCTCGTGACCTTCGCCGTCGTCGTCCTTGCCATGACGTTTCCCGACACGTTCGGCACCGAGGGATGGTACACGCCCCGCCACATCCTCAAATCGCTGGCGTTCATCGCCTTCACCGACGGCGAAATGCCCGTCGTCTATACGGGGTGGTCGCTCGAATACGAGATGTATTTCTATCTCGCCGTGGCACTGCTGATGACGCTGGGCCGCGAGGTCTGGCGCAACATCGTGATCATCTTTTCCGCGCTCGCGGTGGTCGGACGGATTCCCGGCACCGAGGCGGCGCTCGGGAATTATGCGTTCTTCGTCGATCCGATGATCCTCGAATTCGTTCTCGGCGTGATCGCAGCGAGCCTGTTCGTGGAGGGCCGCGTCAACTGGCCGATGTGCGTTGCCGCGGGCTGCGCGATCGTGGCGGTGCTGGCGACGGCCCCCGCCAGCCGCGTCATCATGTTCGGCATCCCCTCGGCGTGCCTGGTTATCGCGGCGGCCTTCATCAGCCGCAAGCGCCCCGCGCCGTCATGGCCGGAACTGGCACTGGCGCGGCTCGGGGATGCGTCCTATTCGATCTATCTCGCGCAAGTGCAGACGGTGTCGCTGGCGGCTGCGTCTGTCGCAGGCCTCGTTCCCACCATTCCGCCGCTGGCCCTCATTGCGATCACCAGCGGCATCGTCT
The DNA here is from genome assembly GCA_902826195.1 of uncultured Bradyrhizobium sp. Lineage (GTDB taxonomy): Bacteria > Pseudomonadota > Alphaproteobacteria > Rhizobiales > Xanthobacteraceae > Bradyrhizobium. The sequence goes on from CADEDX010000097.1 coordinate 12,835, forward strand.
TGGTGCTCGGACTGCTGCTCAATATCGTTGCGGAGCGGCCCTTGCTCAGCCTCTGCCGGCGCGTCGGCCGGCGCCGGAAAAGCGCCCCACTCATCCCCGAAGTGCGGGCGCCGAACAGGTAACAGCCCGCCTTTGCCGACGCCCCGGCGTTGCTCTAGATTATTGTTTTGACGCGTTTTCTACACGCGAACCGGTTTCCACTTCGCTGGAAAACGCTCTAGAACGACGGCATGACCCAATCACCGAATGCGCCCCTGCCGTTTGACGAACTCGCCAAGGCCATCGAGGCGCGCCGCTCCGTCTATGGATTCATCAGCGGATTGCGGCTCGACCGCGCCGCCCCCGGCGAGGCCTGGTCGAGCCTGCCCTATCGCCCCGTCTTCGTCGGCGACACCGAGACCGGCGTTCTGCATGGCGGCGTCGTCACCGCCATGCTCGACGAGAGCTGCGGCATGGCGGTGCAACTCGCGCTCGACGGCACGCGGTCGATCGCCACGCTGGACCTGCGAATCGACTATCAAAGGCCCGCGACACCCGGGCTCGACATCAAGGCGCATTCGCACTGCTATCGCGTCACCCGCTCGATTGCCTTCGTACGCTCGGCAGCCTACCAGGAATCCGAGGACGATCCGGTCGCCACCGCGACGGCGTGCTTCATGGTCGGCGCCAACCGCACCAACATGCTGACCGACGAACGGATTCATGATGAGCCGACGCCGGCGCTCGAAGCTCCCGAGGACCCGACGAGCCTGTTCGCCAACAGCCCGTTCGCGCGCTGTCTCGGCATCCGCCTCGGCAAGGACGACACGCTCGTGATGCCGTTCACGCCAAAGATCATCGGCAACCCGATGCTGCCCGCCATCCATGGCGGCATGACCGGCGCGTTCCTGGAAACGACGGCCATCGTGGGCGTAACGCGCGAACTCGGCATCTCGGCGCCGCCCAAGCCGATCGGTCTGACCATCAACTATCTGCGTTCCGGCCGCGCGCTGGACAGCTATGCCCGCGTCTCGATCGTGAAGCAGGGCCGGCGCGTCGTCGCCTTCGAAGCGCAGGCATGGCAGGATGACCCGGCCAAGCCGATCGCTTCGGCGTTCGGCCATTTCATGCTGAGGAAGGCGCCGGGCGCCGATGAAGAATAGGTAAATGCGCCGTTCACCGAACGCGGCACAGCCGTGTTCTTACGGGGGTCGAAGTTAACCCGATGCTCGTGACCGCGACCTACGCTTGGGACTGGTCTGCCGGCTTCTGATCGTCCCTGACGGATGCCGTAGGTCGGAAGAGACACGGGGCGAACCAAGAGAACCGTCGCAGCGAACGCGCAGCATGATCGCAGTCTACACCTGCCTTACCCAGCAGCACGATCTGAAGCTCGTCGCGCTCGCGGCGCTGGTGTGCCTTGTGTCGACGACGATCGGCGTCGATCTCTTGGCGCGCGCCAAGCAGCGGCGCGGCAACCGCTATGCGCGCCTGGCCCTGGCGTGTGGCGCCGTCATCGTCGGCTCCACCGGCATATGGGCAACCCACTTCCTCGCCATCCTGGCCTACGACGTCGGCCTTCCCATGGGCTTTGAGGTGACCGCGACTGCCCTGTCCATCGCGGCGGGCGTGGTCGCCAACACGATCGGCTTCGCCCTGGTCTCACCCCGGTCATCATGGTGGCGAATTGTGCTGAGCGGCGTCATCGTCGGAGGCGGGGTCGGCGTGTTGCACTTTCAAGGCATGGCCGGCATCACGCTTCCGAACAGCGTCAGCTGGAACAGAACCCTGATCGAAGTATCGATCGTGCTCGGCATATTATGGTCGACCCTCGCAGTCGCCCTGCTCTCACGTGGCCGCAACCCTATTCACCGATTTGCCGCTGCCATCGCTTATTCCCTCGGTGTGGTGTCCGTCCACTTCACCGGCATGGCAGCGATGACGATCCTGCCAGACCTGCAGCCCGACTTCGTGGACGACCCCTTTTCACATTCATCGATCGCGGTCGTCGTCACGATCGCGATCTCCGCGATCATCCTGGTCACCTTCGGTACTTCCATGGTCGACCAGGTCAGGATGCGCAGGAGCATCGACGAGGCCGACCGGCTTAACCGGCTCAACGAGGCACTGGCGAGGGCAAAAGACGCCGCCGAGGCCGCCAACCGCGCCAAGTCGGAATTTCTGGCGATGATGAGTCATGAGATCCGCACGCCGCTGACGGGCATGATCGGCATGATCGACCTCCTGGCCCGCACCAATTCGGTTGCCGAACAGCGCAGCTACGCGACCCTGGCGAGGGAGTCGGCCGAAAACCTGCTGGCGGTGATCAATGGCGTCCTCGATTTCTCCCAGCTCGAGGCCGGCCGCCTGCGAACCGAGGCGATCGACTTCGACGCCGACAGGCTCGTCAAGTCGACGATCGAACTGTTCCGGACCCCTGCCGAAACCAAGGGGCTGCAGCTGACCGCAGGTCCGTCACCGGATCTTCCGCCGTGGCTGAACGGCGATCCGCATCGCATCCGGCAGATCCTGAGCAACCTGATCGGCAACGCCATCAAGTTCACCGCGACAGGCAAGGTCGAGGTGACGGCCTCACATCGCCCGCGCGCCGATGGAAGGATCGAACTGCGGCTGGACGTGGTCGACAGCGGCGTCGGCATTCCATCTGAAGCCAGGAGCCGATTGTTCGAGCCCTTCGTTCAGGTCGATTCATCCACATCGCGGCGGTATGGCGGCAGTGGCCTCGGGCTGTCGATCTGCAAACAGCTGTGCGAGCTGCTCGGTGGCGATATCGGCGTCGAACCCGGGCCCGGCGGGGTCGGCAGCCGCTTCTGGTTCAGCGTTCTCTGCACCGACGGCCAGCCCGTCGTACCCGAATTGCCTTCGCCCTCGATCGCCGCCGACCGGCCGCTGGCCGTGCTCGTCGCCGAGGATACGCCGATCATCTCGAACCTGATCCGCAATCTTCTGCTCAAGGAGGGATGCGAGCCGACCATGGTGGGCAACGGCGCCGAGGCTGTCGCGATGGTCCAGACCGGGGCATTCGACCTCGTCCTCATGGACGTGCAGATGCCGGAAATGGACGGCGTGTCCGCCACCCGCGCCATTCGCAGCCTCCCTGGCGCGCGCAGCGGGATTCCGATCATCGCGTTGACGGCGAACGCCATGGCGAGCGAGCGTGAGCAATATCTGGCCGCGGGGATGACCGACTGTGTGACCAAGCCGATCCGGCCGGCCGAGCTGTTTCGCGCAATTGCCGCGTCCACGGCGGGGCGCGCAGCGGAAACGGAACACGGGTCGGAACGAAATGAATGCCGCGATGATGCCGAGCCGGTCAGAAGCGCATCAACCGTCTAGAGCATCCGGCAACTGAGTTGAATCAAATGTGATCGGGGGAATGGCTTCCC
>CADEDX010000098.1 GCA_902826195.1 uncultured Bradyrhizobium sp.
GGCGCCGGGCGGACGCCGCGCAGGCGCGGGCAATGGAGGTCTCGTCAGCAAAGGCCATCGGCAAACCCGGCCGCGTGGGCGGCAAGGCCGCAGCCAAACCTCTGACGCCTGCCGGGCATGGCGAGCCCACGCCGCAAAGCGCCGGCGCGACCGCCGCTAAGCCGGTGGCGCCAGCCAGGCGGAACGGACGATCGGTTCATGTCGCAGGATTGAAGAAGCGCTGAAAGGTGCGTTCGGCCGACGAGATCAGGCCATCAACCGGTCATTTTTCGGTGCGTTTCCCTAGGCCTGCAAATCGTCAAAACGTCAGTTCGTCACGATCTTGGCGATGCAGAGCAGGAGAACGATGGCGAGGAACAGCAAGTCTATATAGGCCTTGATCTCGCCGGCGTGACGCAGCGCAGTGACGTCGGTGACGATCTGCTTGCGTGCGGACGGCAAGTTCGTCCCCTCGCCGATTGCTGCCAGCAAACGGCGCACCTCCAGTTCCAGACGCTCGATGCGTTGGAAGAAATTAAACGACCGCAGCGCCGACGCCGCATGCATGGCGGCATAGATCAGTACGAGAACCGCTACCACCACGCGGTGCTGATACTTTTCGACGAAGTTCAGCGTGAGATAGACCAGCGCCAGGAACACGAAGTTGGAAAGGACACGATAGGCGTAGCTCAGTATCAGCATAAAGATGCTCCGGGGTGGTCTTTGTCGTGTCGAACTTTTAGCAAGCGCCGGGCGACAGCGAAGCCGGCCGGAATCGACGAGCGGCGAGCGCGCACAGTTTATGCGAACGCAGCGGCGGCAGGCACAACAACCCGCGCCCTGCCGCAAAGGATTTGCTCGCCGTGGCATGGCGGACACGCGACGGCCTCACGACCGAATTACGCCAATATAAAATTGCTACTTTAAGATGCATGCCGCAGAGTAGGCAAGGCCCTGACGAAGGGAGACGGGCTGCTCCGACCGCCCACCACGTCGCTGTGAAGCTTACGGATGGTCGGACGTCGCAAAGCGACCCGCCATAGGCGGCGGGTCCAACTTCGGGAATAACTAGCAAACCTGACCGATCGCCGCACCTGTGTGTACTACGGACTTCGCTAGCGGCCGCTTTTAGCCTTAACGACAGGTGCGGCCATCGCCCGGTTTGGCTCTGGCGCAATTAGGGCTGTCGTATTGCGGCAATCTGCCGCCATTTGCCGCCTGTTCCTGGCGGCTCTGCGCGCTGGAAAAGCTTGCTGGCAGATACTGAACCCTACCTGGCTATCGGAGCGCAGTTGGCATCTGGAAAGTGAAACGCGTTTCCTCGGCGTTTGAATCGACTTCCAGGGTGCCGCCGTGCGCCTTGGCGATTTCAGACGCTATGAACAGGCCGAGCCCCAGCCCCTGCAAGGACGCGCGAACCTGTCCGCGATAGAAAGGCTGAAACAGCTTCTCCATTGCGGCGGGAGAAATCGGCTCCCCTGAATTGGCGACCGACAGCTCGAATGAACTGCCATAGGTAGCGGCTCGCACGCGAACGGGCATCTCCGGTGCTCCGTGCGCAATGGCATTGCCGAGCAGGTTCGAGAACAACTGCCCAATTCGTTGGACATCACAATAGACCGGATTGCGAATATCAAAGTTGACTTCAATCGTTCGATTCGAATTGCCCGAATGAAGTTCTGCAATGACCTGTTCAAGGATTGTCTGAAGCGGCTCCTTGGTGGTGCGCTCCAGGCTGAGACCACCGCCTAATCGACCGCGCGCGAAGTCAAGAATGTTGTCGATCAGGCGAGACATTCTACTGATGCTCGCCTGCATCAGGCCGGCAATCTCGGTGGCAGCCTCGGGATCCCTTTTATTCCCGAGCAATCTTATGCCCGCGGCGATCGACGCGAGCGGATTCCGCAGGTCATGACCCAGAACCGCGATAAACTGTTCCCGCAATTCCGACGATTGACGCTCGTTCAACAACGAGGCTTCGCTCTCTGCCAGCTGTTCAACTACATCGAGATGGGTCCCGATAAGCTCGGCAAACAGATTAAAGGTTTCAATTGTTTCGGGGTTGTTGAGGCGCGCCGGACGTGGATCGATGGCGCAGAGCGTGCCGAAAAACGTTCCGTCCGCCAGGATGATGGGTACTGAGATATAACTTTGAAAGCCGTACATCGCCGGTGTGTGATGGCCGCGGAATACGGCGTCTTCGGCAACATGGTCGATGACGACGGCTTTTTGGCTTTGGCGAATTTCGTGACAGATCGTCGTTTCGACTTTGAGTTCGCCACCTGGCTTTAGGCCGAACTCTATTTCGTCGCGGACAGCACAGCATATCCAGCGTTGCTCGGTGACACGGGCGACCGCCGCGAAACCCATGCCGGTCATGCGGCAAACCACATTGAGAATTTTAGGCACGGAATCGATGCGCTGGACCGCATCAATGTCAGCCTGAAACGTGCCTTCCATTTCTAAAAACACCCAAAAAAGACTGCCTGTCCCATGGCCAGACATTGATCTTATAGAAGCCCGGCAGGTTGGCCACCGACATTTCTCGCGAGCAAGTTCGCGATTTGATCCGGCCTCGCTGCATCGACGCGATGGTGACTCGCCAAGGCTCAAGACAGACCAATGACAGTTCTTATGTGGTGGAGGCCAGAAAGTACTCGAGTATGAGCTCTGGGAAAACGCGACCTTACTCGTCTGTCGCGCGTATTTTCTGTTCGAGTTCAGCGATCTTTTCTCTCGTAATCCGACACGAAGGAGCCGCGATTGCGGATTCCGATGATCTCGCCCGGGTGTACCGATTTGATCTCGCCCAGCATTCCGAGATAATCTCGCCCACCATTCCGATTTTGATGTCGCCCGGGCGCGAGGCGTTCTGGCAGTCTGGTTTCTGGCATCGGTGAAGCCGCTGGGTCAACCTTGAATCGCGGCTTGAAGTCCTTCTTCGTCTGCTGCTGCTGTGGGCATGTGGGCAACGCCCTTCGCGTTGTCCAAGCGTAGCGGCATGTCCACAGCGCCACGGGGCTCAGGCCTTTCGGCTCGGTTTGCGGGTTCGCCGCAGGCTCTCGCCGTTGAGATCGATCCGGTGGGCGTTATGGACCAGGCGGTCGAGGACGGCGTCGGCGAAGGTGGGATCACCAATCAGCGCGTGCCACAGATCGACGGGGAGCTGGCTGGTAACGATGGTGGAGCGGCGGCCGTAGCGGTCCTCGAGGATCTCCAGGAGGTCGTGGCGGGCCGCGGCGTCGAGCGGCTCGAGGCCCCAGTCATCGAGGATGATTAGATCGACGCAACCGAGCGCGCGCAGGAGACGGGGGTGGCGGCCATCGCCGCGCGCCAGAGCGAGATCGGTGAACAGTCGCGGGACGCGCTGATAGAGCACAGAGCGGTTGTCGCGGCAGGCCTTGTTGCCGAGCGCCGAGGCGAGCCAGCTCTTGCCGACGCCGGAGGGTCCGCAGATCAGCAGGTTGGCGTGGTCGTCGATCCAGCTGCCTTCGACCAGCATCGTCAGCAGGCTGCGGTCGAGGCCGCGCGAAGCGCGGTAGTCGATGTCCTCGATGCAGGCCTGCTGGCGCAGCTTGGCGTTTTGCAGCCGCTTCGAGAGCCGCTTGTCGCGTCGTAGCGACGCTTCGCGTTCGAGCAACAGCGCAAGCCATTCGGCGTGGGCGAGGCTTGCGGCGTCACCGCCGGCTTCGATGTCGGCGAAGGCTTTGGCCATGCCGTGAAGGCCGAGCGCGTGGAGTTGATCGAGAGTCGGATGCGTGAGCAAGGCGTGATCTCCTAGTTGTAGAAGCGCAGCCCGCGGATGTTGGGATGAAGGATCGGCGCGTCGTCCGCGGAGCGCTTGGGTGAAGGACGCCGATCAAGATTGTTGGCGAGGATCGATTTGACCGAGCCGTAAGTGCGCGCGCCGATATCGATCGCCCGCGTGGCGGCGGCATCGAGCCGCTCGTGCCCGTAGGATCGGGCGAGCCGGATGATGCCGAGACACGCGCGGAAGCCCTGTTCGGGATGCGCGCGCTCATCCAGGATCAGGTCGCACAGCGCCGCGGTGGCCGGCCCGATCGCGGCCGCATCCTTGCGGATGCGCTCGATGGTCCAGCCGGCGTAGCACCGATGACTGGACGCCATGTGCTCCGGCACCGTGGTGTGCTTATGGTTGCCGCTCATGCGCTGATGCGCGGCGATGTGAAGCCCGGAGACGCGAGCCAGTTGCTCATGCGAGAGCCGGTCTCTGCCTGGCGGGCCTTCCGGATCAGTGTCTTGCTGGCTGCACCAAGTGGAAGCAATTTGGCTTGCTGACGTAGAAGAATAGCCTCATAGCCTCGCAGGCAAGACGTTCTTCGAGTGACTGCGTTTGTTTGACGCGACGGCGCTGCATGACGCGGCTCCCTCATCAGGGTGGGCGGGAGCCTCGAAGAACTCTCAGTCACCAATAGGCGCGAGACTCGCGCGGTGATGAACAAACCGTAAACCCATTTCTGGTCGCCATCTGTTCACAAGCGCACACATGGCTGATCGGTAACTTGGGACGGTGAGGATATTACGGCCCAGCGCGAAACCCGACTGGAAAGGTTCATTCCGAGAGGCTGAAGCGTTGAAGCGGCGCTTTCGTGGCAAAACTTGCGAGGTGGTGCGCTCGGAGGGACTCGAACCCCCACGATTTTACTCACTGCCACCTCAAGGCAGCGCGTCTACCAATTCCGCCACGAGCGCTTGGGATACCGGCAAAATGACTGGCGTCCGCCGGATCAACGGCGCCGATGTAACAAATCAGGGATGGGGGGACAAGGAAGTTTTGTGCCCCGATAACTACCTGACATCAGGGGATTTCGGCAGCATCCGCTTGACTTCGACCGCGATGCGGTTGCGATCGACCAGCACCACGCCGGAAGCCACCGGCAGGTTGTTGGCGAGGATCTTGACCTCGTCCGCCTCGGTGGCGTCCAACTCGATGATGGCGCCGCGGGAAAGCCGCATCACCTGGTGGATGGGCATGGTCGTGGTGCCGAGCACCACCATGAGATCGACGCTGACTTTATCGAGGGTCGCCACTTATGAACCGCCAGACGGGTACTAGATTAAGCTGGTTTCACCTGACCACGTTATGGTTAGCCAATGGTTAATGACCGCCAAAGCCTTGATTTGACGACGTTCGCGCGCGCCCAGAAAGGCGGCGGGGTGGAATGGCGATTCTCGCCCGCGCCCGTCCCCTACCCCGACGCCGTGACCGCGATGGAGACGCGCGCGACCGCCATCGCCGACGGCAAGGCGGCCGAGCTGGTCTGGCTGCTGGAGCACCCCCCGCTCTACACGTCCGGCACCAGCGGCAAGGAAGGCGACCTGCTCGACCCGCGCTTTCCGCTGTTCACGACCGGCCGCGGCGGACAAGTCACCTATCACGGACCCGGCCAGCGGGTGGCCTACGTGATGCTCGACCTCAAGCGGCGCCGGCCGGATGTGCGGGCCTATGTGGCCGGCCTCGAGGAGTGGATCATCCGCACGCTCGCTGCTTTCAACGTGCGTGGCGAGCGCCGCGAGGATCGTGTCGGGGTCTGGGTCCGGCGGCCGGACAAGGGCGCCGGCTACGAGGACAAAATCGCGGCGATCGGGGTCAGGCTGCGGCGCTGGGTGTCGTTCCACGGCATCGCCATCAATGTCGAGCCGGAGCTGTCGCATTTTTCCGCAATCGTGCCCTGCGGCGTGGTCGATCCCCGCTACGGCGTCACCTCGCTGGTCGACCTCGGCCTGCCGATGACGATAGAGGACGTCGACGTCGCGCTCCGGCAGGCGTTCGAAGAGGTGTTCGGCGCGACGGCGGCGCACCTGCCGGAAGCGACGGCCTGACGGACGTCAAGCACTTGCCTTGAGAAAATCAACGAAGGCGCGAACCCGCGGGATGTTCTGCCGCCCGGGCAGGATCAGGGCCTTGATCGGTTGCGGATCGGGATCGTGGCAGTGCGACAGCACCGGCACAAGTTTGCCCTCCTTCACAGCCGCTTCACCGAGAAAGTCGCCGAAGCGCACAAGGCCGGCGCCCGACAAAGCGAGGTTGAGAAGGAAGTCGGCGCTATCGGAGCGAACCGACCCCTTCACGGGCACCATGGTCCGCTTGCCTTGCTCAAACATCGGCCATTGTGCGAGACGCGTGAAGCCGGTGAGTTGCAGGCAATTGTGCCCCGCAAGATCTGCTGGCTTCTTCGGCACGCCGTAGCGCGCGAGATAATCCGGGCTACCGGCGATGATGCGCCTGACTTCGCCGAGGCTGACGGCGATCAGCCCGCTGTCGCCAAGCGGCCCGACCCGAATTGTGACATCGACCTGTTCGGCGATCGGATCGATGCGGTAATCGCTCACCGAAAGGTCGACGGTGATCTCGGGAAATCTTTCCAGGAATTGCGGCAGCAGCCGAGCGAGCCGATGCCGCGCGAACGCCGAGCCGGTGTTGACCCTGAGATGGCCGCGCGGACGCCCATGGATCGAGGCGACGTCGGCCTCGGCCGCCTCCACGGCAGCCAGAATACCCCTGGCGTGAACAAGAAACGCTTCGCCTTCCTGCGTCAGCACCAGCCGCCGCGTCGTCTGGTGCAAGAGCCTGGCCCCAAGGCGGCGCTCCAGCCGGCTCACGATGCGGGAAACCCCAGAGGCGGTCAGTTCGACCTCAGCGCCCACGGCGGCGAAGCTACCCAGATCAACTGTCCGGACGAAAGCCGCGAGGTCCGACATCGGGTGCATGAGCATATTCATGATTATCTGGCATGAGTTTCTGTCAATGATCGTGATTTATCTCCATTATTAGCACGAATAGGACGGAGGCCCAGCAACCGGAGACCTCCCCATGCCCCTCGCCCGCATATCCGTTCCGGCCCACTTGGCGCCGGCTAAAATTCGCGCCCTGGCCGACGCCGCACACGAAGGTCTTGTCGAGACCTGCGGCGTACCGCCCAAAGACCGGTTTCAGCTCGTTTCGGCCTATGCGCCGGAGATGTTCATCGATCCAACCTTCCCTGATGTCGCGCGCACGCGGGACGCCTCGATCATCGAGATTCTGTTTCTGGAGGGCCGCACGATCGATCAGAAGAGAAACCTGTTTCGGTGGATCGCCGAGCATGCGTGAACGCCGGATTTGCCGGTGACGACGTCATGATCGCGCTCATCGAGAATGCACCGGTGGACTGGTCGCTCGGTCATGGACGCGTGTTCGGTGACCATCATGCACCGATGCCGGTGCTGCGCTAATCGCGCATGCGCGGATGGACACAAGCGCCTTCCGCAATCCGCGCTATCCTCACGCCGCAGCGTTTGTCGTCGTGCCTTCAAGTTTGCTCGCGATGTAGCGCCGCTCCTGGGTGAGGCCGCCAAAGCCGTAGGCGTCGCCCTTCACTTCGTCGACATGGGCGTAGCTCTCCTCATGCAGCGGCCCGAGCAGCTCGCCCATGCGCTCGAACAAGGCGGCAAGATAGGCCGCCTTCTCATCCTTGGTGTTGGTGCCCTCGCTGACGTGGACGTCGAGCCAGAAGCTGGCGAGGCTCTGCTCGGCCAGCGATTTTCCGCCGGCGAACCAGTCGGCGGCATCGACAGATTTTACGATGACGGCGGTGACCCTGGGGTCCTTGCGCAGAATGCGCGCGGTAAGTTCGCTGACGGCGGAGGCGATTTCGGCTTTCAGCGACGGCACCTTGCGGACGCTGGAATAGGTCACGGTGATGAGCGGCATGGTCGTTCTCCTTCGATCGGGCGCATTGGCAATCGCGCTGATGTCGATGTAGACCCGCGGCCATCATTCTGGTATCTTATCTTTGTTCATAACTGTGATAACCAAAATTGATGATGATATGAGCACGCTGGATATCGACACGGTGCAGGCCTTCCTGCTGGTCGCCGAACTGCAGGGCTTTACCCGTGCTGCGGAGGCGCTCGGCACCACGCAGGCCGCGGTCAGCATGAAACTGCAACGGCTCGAGAGCGTGCTCGGCAAGCGGCTGGTCGAGCGCTCGCCGCGAGCGGTGGCGCTGACCGCGCAAGGCGCGGCGTTCCTGCCCCACGCGCGCGCGCTGATCGAGGCACACGACCGCGCGCTGGCCGGCGAGGCGCCCGTGCGCCAGTCCTTGTCGCTCGGCATCTCCGATCACGCGGCGGGGCCGGAACTCGTGCCGCTGCTCGAACGGCTGCACGCGGCGTCGTCGCAGTTGGCGCTGTCGGTGACGATCGGCTTTTCGCGCGAGATGCTCGACGCTTATGATGCCGGCGAACTCGACGCCGTCGTCGTGAGGCAGGAAGGCAGCCGCCGCGGCGGCGAGAAGCTCACGGAAGACGAGTTTGGCTGGTTCGCCGCCAAGCGTCTCGCCTGGCGCCGCGGCGAAACCTTGCCGCTGGCGACGCTGGCACCGCCCTGCGGCGTCCGCGCGCTCGCCGTCCGCGCCCTCGATAGGGCCGGTATCGCCTGGACCGAGCGCTTTGTCGGCGGCGGCGTCACCGCCGTCGTCGCCGCCGCGATGGCCGGGCTTGCGGTCGCGCCGCTGGCCCGCCGCATCGCACCGCCGGGACTCGTCGATATCGGGCCGGCCGAAGCCCTGCCCCGGCTTTCCCCCGCTAAAGTGATGCTGCACTCCAAGGTCAGCGATCCGGCCAAGCGTGCGGCGTTGCGGACGCTGGCGGCGACGTTCAGAAGCGTGGTTAGATTGCGGACGCTTCGGATGGCGAAAGCCGGGCCGAAAGCCTCGTAACGGACTGTTTCGTTAAATTGCTGACTTTTGTTGGAACCAACCGGCGTCTTGGACGTTTGCGCCACTTAAATGGGCAGTCGAATGATCAAGAAGGATCAACAAAAGCAAAGGGATCTATTCGAATCCGAACGTAATTTCCGACTTCTGGTTGAAGGTGTTGCCGACTACGCGCTTTACATGCTGGATCCAACCGGCGTGGTGACGAGCTGGAACGTCGGCGGCGAGCGCATCAAGGGCTACGCGCCGAACGAAATCATCGGAAAAAACTTTTCCTGCTTCTACACCGAAGCCGACCGCGCCAACGGCAAGCCGCAGCGCGCATTGCAGATCGCGCGGGAACAACATCGCTACGAGGAGGAAGGCTGGCGCGTCCGCAAAGACGGCACCTTCATCTGGGCCAGCGTCGTCATCGATCCCATCTATGAGGACGGCAACCTCGTCGGCTTTGCCAAGATCACGCGCGACATCACCGAACGCCGCGAGGCCCAGCTCAAGCTCGAGCAGATGCACCAGCAACTGGCAGAATCGCAAAAGCTTGATGCGCTCGGCCAGCTCACCGGCGGCGTGGCGCATGATTTCAACAATCTGCTGATGGTCATCAGCGGAAGTCTCCATATCCTGAGGAAGGCCATCGGCGACGACCCCAGAAGCCAGCGCGCGCTGGCGGCGATCGACGGGGCGACCAAGCGCGGCGCCTCTCTCACCAGTCATTTGCTGACCTTCGCGCGGCGGCAGAGCGTCAACCCGCAAGCAGTCGACGTCGCCCGACACATCGATGCGGTACGCGGGGTCCTCGACGTCGGCGTCGGCAGCGCGGTGACGCTGAAATTCGACATCGCAGCCGACGTCGGGCCGGTCATGGTCGACGTCGCCGAATTGGAGACCGCGCTGGTCAATCTCGTCATCAACGCGCGCGACGCCATGGCCGGCAGCGGCGTCATCACGATCGCGGCGCATAACGACGACGCCGACGGCAAATATGTCGCGATCTCGGTCGAGGACACCGGCGCCGGCATCGCGCCCGACATCCTCAGCAAGATCTTCGACCCCTTCTTCACCACCAAGCCGATCGGCAAGGGCACCGGCCTCGGGCTGTCGCAGGTTCACGGTTTTGCGCACCAGGCCGGCGGCACGGTCAAGGTGACGAGCGAAATCGGCCGGGGCACCAGGATCAAGATCGTGCTGCCGCGACGGGAAACGGCTCCCACGGCGGCGGAAGTGAGGATCGCCGATATCAGCGGCAGCGGCACCGTCCTGCTGGTCGAAGACAATCCTGATGTCGCGACTGTCAGCGCCGGCCTGCTGGAACAGCTCGGCTACACCGTTCGACGGGTGGCGAATGCCGAGGCCGCCTTGCGCGAAATCGAGCTCGACGGAATAGACTTCGTGTTCTCCGACATCGTGATGCCCGGCAAGATGGACGGCCTCAGCCTCGCGCGTCACCTGAGGGAGACCCGTCCCGGCCTCCCTGTTCTCCTGACCAGCGGCTATAGCGACGCCGCGCTGAACGTGCGCGGCGATTTTCCGATCCTGCGAAAGCCTTACGAGATCCACGAACTCAGCCGGGCGATCGCCAAGCTGCCGCGCTGACGGAATCAGCTCCTGATGATGCACTACTCACAGGATCGCCTCGAACGCGCTGCGCAGCGTTTCGTGGCGGAACACAAAGCCTTGGCTGAGCGCCTTGTTCGGCAGCACGCGCTGACTGCCCAGCAGCAATTCGCCGGCGAAATCGCCGCCGACCCGGCGCAGCAGCGCGTCGGAAATTCGAAACAGCGCCGGCCGGCGCAGCCGGCGGCCGAGCTCGGCGGTGAATTTAAAATTGGTGACCGGGATCTGCGCCGTACCCTTCGCCGGTCCGGCAGTGTCGGCACCCGCCACCACAGGGGCGATCAGGCGGATCAGATCGTCGCGCTCGATCCACGACATCCACTGCCGTCCCGAGCCGAGCGGCCCGCCGAGGCCGAATTCGAACGGCGTCAGCATCCGCGTGATCAAGCCGCCATCGGTGCCGATCACGAGCCCGATCCGCAAGTACACCACGCGCACGCCGTGCGCTTCGGCCGGAAGCGCCGCGCTTTCCCAGGCATCGCACAGCGCGTGGCTGAAGCAGGCATGGGATTTGGCCGACTCCGTCAGCACCTTGTCCTGCCACAACCCGTACCATCCGATCGCGGAGCCGGAGATCAGCACCGCCGGCTTGCGTTCGAGCCGCGCGATCAGGGCGATGACAGCGCCGGTCATGCCGATGCGGGAGTCGAGTATCTTGCGACGCTTGGCGTCGGTCCATAGCCCGTTGCCGATCGGCTCGCCGGCGAGATTGACGATGGCGTCGATACGCGTGTCGTTCGGCAGCTGATCGAGGCTGGTAATCAGCGTGACCGGCGGCAGCAACATGTCGGCTTTCGTGGGATTGCGAACCAGCGCGATCACCTGATGCCCCGCCCCGCCCAGCGCCGCAACAAGGCGGCTGCCGATGAAGCCGGTGGCGCCGGTCACCAGCACGGTCTGCCGCGCCGGCAGTTTTTCGATCAGGCTTGCCGCGGGCGCGCAGACCATGCGCGAAAGACGTCTCGATGCCGCGTAATCGCGCCGGCCACACAGTGCAGCGCCCGCCGCGGCTGCCGCCGCGATTACGCTGAGCCATCCTGCGTATGCCAATTCCACGCCGGTCGGCTGTGCTGCCCAACCGATCAGGACCGGAAGCAGCAGCACGAGAATCGCGCCGTAATTGATCGCCAGCAGCGTGTGATTGATGCGTTCGCTGGCCGGCAGTTTCCGGCTCATGTCTTCTTCGACGAAATCCATCAGCGTGATGACGATTTCCGCCGCCAGCACCGCGATGATCAGCATCGCCAGGATGCCGTGTACCTCCAGCCAGCCCAGCACCAGGAACAGCAGCGCATAGAGCATATTGCGCAGGCTGTGGAGCTACAGCTCGTAGCGTTGCGAGGGGCGCCAGGCGAGCCGCTCGGTCAGCTCGTGCTATAGAATGTGTCGAATACCCCATCGCGACCTGAACGGCAATCAGGATCCAAAGCAGCGGCGTCATGACGAGGACTCCCGGAACAAAGCGGATTGACGAAGCAGTTGACCGAAGTGCGGACGAACGATCTCCAGCGTGAAGCGAAACGTGCCGCCGCCGAGATCGGAATGGTTCACGGTGAGGTGGCCCGGCGTGAAACGATCGGGCAGCGGCAATCGCAGCGGCCCGATCTGCAGCGCGTAGCCGGCGCTACGAAACACCAGGGCTTCATGCTCGACCGATATGGTCAGCGCCATGCTGACGCCGTAGCCGACATATTCCTCGAGCCCGGTCGGCCCGACAAAACGTTTCGCGGAATGGATGACTTGCGGAAAGCCGCTGCTGCGCGCGCAGATGCGGGTCCAGATCTGGCCGCCGCTAGCCGCAGCCTCGGTCATGGTGACGACCTTCGGCACGCCGGTCTCGGCCCCTAGCGGCAGCGGCCCACCGATGATGCGCGCCAGTTGCGCCAGCCACCAGCCAATGCGGCTGAAACGCGTCCTCTACCGCGCCGACATAAACGACGGTCTCGCCAGCGGCAAAACGCCTGGAGAAACGCCGCCAGATCGCCAGCGGCAGCCGGCCCCAGGCCTCGTCGGGCAACAGATTATGGAAGCGGCGGTCGTCGAGCAGGATGGTGTTCGAGGCGCAAGGTGGGTTAATCTTGGTGCTCTGGTGGACGCCATCGCAACGCTCCTTACTTGCCCCTCTTCCTGCCCCTCTGCCCTATTTGCTTTTTCCCACCGGCAGGAAGCTGACGATCTTCTCGCCGAGCCTGATCAGCGCGACCAGCCGCGGCCGCGGCACGCCCAGCATCTGCGTGTACCAGCGGTCGACCAGTTCGGTGAAAGCCAGCATTTCCTTCAACCGTTTGCTGGCGACCGGACTGATGGTCGGATCGTCGGCCGCGTCGGAGACGCAGGCGCGCAACGCATCCACCGCGGGATCGATCTCGCGGGCCTTGCGGCCGGCCGCGATCCGCGCCGCCACTTCCCAGATATCGGTCTCGGCCTCGAAATGATCGCGACGGTCGCCGAGAATCGGCACCCGGCGGATCAGGTTCCAGGCCAGCAATTCCTTGATCGAGTTGGAGACGTTGGACCGCGCCATGCCTAGCGTCTCGGCGATGTCTTCCGCGGTCATCGGCGCCTCGGCGAGATACAGCAGGCCGTGGATCTGGCTGACCGAGCGGTTGACGCCCCACTCGTCCCCCATGTCGCCCCAATGCAGGATGAACCGCTCGACGACGCTAGGGAGTTTCTTTTTGTCGGTTGTTTCTGTCATAACAGAAATATCTGATACTACCGATTGAAAGTCAAGGGCCTTGCAGGCCTTCCTTGCCGTGGCGCCTCTTCAGCTTTTCAAGCCTTTGAAGCCCGCCACAGGCCGGTTCCCGCTCCGAAACCCCCGCTCAACCACGGGGTTACACCCATTTTGCTCGATCCATTAACCGCTTTGGTACCGATGCTTCATAACCTTGGCGTGTGTTGCCCGCCGAAGGATTCGGCGCGGTCATCAAGGCGAACCATGCCCTTTAGAAAGCTTCGAGAACCTGACGGGCCGCTCCGCCGCTTATCGCCAGCGGTGGTGGTCGTGGTCTTTGCGCTGGTCATGACGGCCTGCGTGCTCGGCGTCGTGGCCTGGAAGGCCCTCGACGCCAAGAAGACCGCACTGGCGCGCGGCCAGACCGACACCCTGAATCTTGCGCATTCGCTGGCCGAACATGCGACCCATGCCATTCAATCGGCCGACATCGCGATGGCCGGAATGGTCGAACTGCTGAGATATCGCGAGCCGCTCCCGGAACGCTTCAACCGGTACCTGGCGGACACCGTCAACTCGCTGCCGCAGTTGCGCGAGATCGGCGTGCTCGATGCCAATGGCAAATGGCTGTATTCGTCGCTGCCGCCGGCGCTCCTGCACCACAATTCCGACCGGCCCTACTTCAGCAATCATCGTGAAACGCCGGGCAACGTGCTCCGCATCAATGAGCCCGTGCAATCGCGCCTGGCCGAACGATCCACCATCATCCTTTCGAAGCGCATCGACCGGCAGGACGGCAGCTTCGCCGGCGTCCTCACCGCCGCGATCGACAGTGACTATTTCGACCAGTTCTACCGGATGTACCAGCTCGGCCCCGACGGCAGCATCAGTCTGTTGCGGGACGACGGCGTCGTCCTGATCCGCTGGCCGCTGTCGGAGAAAAGCATGAATCCTGCCCCGGCCGAACTGTTCTCCAGGTACCCGAAACAAAACCCGGTCGGGTACAACAAGATCACCTCTCCTTTCGACGGCATCGAGAAGTACATCGGCCACGAGAAAACGCGGCATTTTCACATGGTCGTCGCCGTGGCCATTTCGGAAGAATGGTTGCTGTCCGACTGGCGGAAGACGTTGCGCACCGACGCGATCGTGTCGGCCGTTCTGCTGCTCATGATCCTGCTGCTCACCGCCGTGCTGTTCACCCAGTTCCGCTTCCGCATACGGACCGAACGCGCGCTGCGCGAGAGCGAGGCGCATTACCGCCTGCTCACCGACAACATCGCCGACATCATCATCCTGATCGATGCCCGCAGCCTGCTCCGCTACGTCTCGCAATCCGTCGAGCAGGTGCTGGGACTGCGCCCCGAGGATATGCTGAGCAAGTCCTGCTTCGACATGATCCATCCCGAGGACCGGGAAAGTGTCAGGTCGGCGACGGCGCAACTGAGTGGGATCGATGCGGTCTGCACGGTGGTGTTCCGGACCTGGCGCGCCGACGGGACGCTGGCCTGGGTCGAAAGCAAGTACAAGCTGGCGGCGCTGCCGAGCGACCCGGCGCGAGCCAAATTCCTCTGCGTCATCCGCGACGTCACGGGGCGCAAGCGGATGGAGGACGAGTTGAACCAGCTCAACCGCCGCCTCACCCAGATCGCCGCCACCGACGGCCTGACCGGACTGACCAACCGGCGCACCTTCGACGATTTCCTGCAGCGGCAGTTCGAGTGCTGCGACGAGATTTCGATGCTGCTGCTCGATATCGACGGCTTCAAGGGTTACAACGACACCTATGGGCACCAGGCGGGCGACCGCTGCCTGCAGGCCGTCGCAAAAGTGATCAGCGACGTCACCTCCCATACGTCCGGTCTGTCGGCGCGTTATGGCGGCGACGAATTCGTGGTGGTTTTGCCGGACGCCGGCGAGGACGAGGCCTTGAAGGTTGCCGAGGCGATCCGGCTGGCGGTTCGGGGGCTCGGCATCACCAACGCGGTTAGCAGCCGCGGATACATCACGGTCAGCGTGGGCGTTGCTTCCAGAACCGAGGCAATGCCCGACGACTCCGCCCTGGTGGGCCAAGCCGACTCAGCGCTCTACGAAGCCAAGCGTCACATCCGCAACCGCAGCATCGCGTCGTCTTCGCTCGACCTGCAATATGTCGACAGCGAATCCATTCAGCACAACACCGAGTTCGCGACGGTTGAACGGGCTCGATAGGCCTTCCGACATTTGGCTGACAGGTGAGCCAGCTCACATCT
The DNA here is from genome assembly GCA_902826195.1 of uncultured Bradyrhizobium sp. Lineage (GTDB taxonomy): Bacteria > Pseudomonadota > Alphaproteobacteria > Rhizobiales > Xanthobacteraceae > Bradyrhizobium. The sequence continues at coordinate 15,243 of CADEDX010000098.1, forward strand.
GCGCATCGCTTGCTGCGATATCAATCGCGTGGGCGCGCATGGAGGTCGCAGATGGTCGCTATCGGTCGGATGCTTTCGCGCACCATTATTACCGTCAACGAAAACGAGATTCTCAAGCAGCTCGTGCTTCTCTGCGCGGCCGGCCTGTTGGTTTCCTTGCTGATGCTGATCTGCGGACTCGACCTGAGTCCGGGGTTCTAGCTCCCTCGCCCGCGCCGCAACGGTGTTCGCATGCCGTCAAACCGTCAGCAGCACCGAGAACCGCTCGCCGGTCGCCCGCAGGTTGAGCATGTCGAGGCTGGCGGCTTCATCCCGCAAGGCGTCCACCTGCGCCGATGACGGCCCGCGCCGGCACGCGGCGATCATGGCTGCGACGGCCTCCTCGGGGCCGGCAAACACCGCTTCCACGCTGCCGTCGCGGCGATTGCGAACCCATCCTTCGAGATCGTGCGACCGCGCGGCGTGTTCGACGAAGTATCGATAGCCGACACCCTGCACCCGCCCGCCGACCATGACGTGGCGGATCGCATCGCTCACGGCTTCTTCAATCCAAGGAAAGCGCTGCTGCGTGCCTTCACATCCGTCTCGCGCGTCGCCCTGCCGGTCAATTCTGATGACGCCAGCCCCATCAGGCTCTTCGGCGAGGCGCCCTCGCGCAACGCCTTCAGCGTTTCATAGACGGCCTGCGTCGCGGCGGCGAACGGCGCGTGGCCCTGGAGCGCGACCCGCACGCGCTGGCCGGCCAGATAGTCGGGCGCGGCCATGTCCTCGGGCGCGCCGCCGAGCACGATCGGCAATCTCGTCGCGGCTGAAATAGCCTCCAGTTCGCCGCGGTTCTTGATACCGGTGAAGAACAGCGCATCGACGCCGGTGGCCTCGTACGCCCTCGCGCGCGCAATGGCATCGTCGAGGCCGGTGACCGAGAGCACGTTGCCGCCGCCGGCGGCGAGCGTGGC
>CADEDX010000099.1 GCA_902826195.1 uncultured Bradyrhizobium sp.
CGGTCGGCAACAACGCGAACGCGTGAAGCGAAATCGCCGGTCGTTACGGGGCGATGCAGCCGGGCGTCGGCGAGGCTAACGGCCAGCCCTGACGCAAGACGATCGGCAGCACCGATTTGTGACTCCAGTCTTGATAGGGAAGACGGGAGCCATCGCTGGCCATGATTGAAGCCAGCGAGTGCGCGTGTTGCGCGGATTGCGGTGGAATTTGCACTTCTTCTCCCGCCGCCGAAGTGAAACGGACGGCCAGCGAAAGTCCGTACACGACGGCGGTCGCGAGACCCTTTCGTGACGAGGCGATTGCCAGCCGGCTGACGAAGTTGTTACCGATCATCCTGTGTCTCCGTCGGTTGGGTTCGACATGGTGATGGTCTAACTGATCCGTTCTGGCTCTGCCCCAGAGCGATTGCGGTCGCTGTAGAGCGATTGCTGCTAACGCATGCGCCTCCGCCAATCGCTCGGGGTTTCTCCGGTCAGCTTCCCGAATGCCGCGGCGAACGCCGTCTGCGAGGCATAGCCGAGCGCCGCCGCGATCGAGACCACCGGATCGTCGGTGTCGCGCAGCATCGTCATCGCCTGCTCGAGCCGGTGCTGGCGCAGCCAGGCATGCGGCGAAAGTCCGGTGCTCTCTTTGAAGGCGCGGCAGAAGTGAAAGCGCGACAGGCCGACATCCGAGGCGAGCGCGGAAAGCGAAACATCCGTGTCGTCGTCCGAACGCAAGCGCTCGATCGCTCGGCGCAAAGCGGTCGGCGCCAGGCCGCCCAGCGTCGGCTGGATGACGGCCGGCGAGCCGACATGCGCAGCCAGCAGACGCGTGGCGACGATGTCGTTGAGCTGATGCCGGAACAGCGCGTCCAGCGCCGCGCTGCCTTCGATCGCATCGGACGCGCTCATCAGCAGGCGGGATGTGACGAGATCGGGAAGCCCGGTTCGTTCCAACAGTTCGCCCGGCGCCGATGAATCCGCTTCACCGGCAACGCGGACCAGCGTCGTGTGCGGGAGGTAGAGCTGAACGACATTGACAGGCCCGGGAATGTCCCAGCGCGCGCTCGAACCGGCCGGAATGATCGTCACGACTCCGCTGCGCGCCGTCCCGATCGCGACGGATTTCCCGTCGCGCCGCTCCAGCCGCTGCACGCCGGTGGGATAGGTCATGATGACGTGGTCGGCCATAGGTTCGACGACGTCATGCAGCGCGCCATGCTTCCAGTGGGCGATGGCGCCGCTGGCCCGGTCGCGAGCCATGCTGACGGGTGCGGTCTTCAGCACGCGCGCCATCTCCTTGTCGGCCGGGCGCGGTTCGCCGTTCGACGGGAGGGGCCGGATTGCCCCGGAAGTGCTGGAGTGGATTTGGTGCGGTTCGTCGCGCAGGATTGGCCTGCAGCTCATGGTCATGACCTCGCCGTTGAGAGGCACTTCGATTGAGCCTGTTCGACGCGCGTTTTAGGCAATGCCGGGTGCAGCGTCTTTCCTAAAGCCGCCGTGCTTTGTCTGATGCTGCTGCAAGCGGTTGTGAGGCGTGTACGACAAAAGTCGCGCGGCGAACCGTCGCTGCGCTGCTGCGAGTTCACGAACCTGTGTGGCGTTTTGCAGTTGTCGGGATTGGACAACCGCGTTGACACTGTCGGCGTAAGCTTTTGGGCCGCTGCATAAAACCCACGCATTGCGGGCTTCGGGCGGCAACTGGACAGCCAATGCACGATGTTGGATAATGCGTTCGCCACGCGAAGCGGGTGAGCCTCGCGTCTGGTTCCCATGATGAGATCACTCCATGACACCGGCCGGCGCTTTCGCACAGAAGCTTGGGCAGCCCTTGAAGCTAAAGGACGCGCCCTCGCTGATCACGCGCACGCTGCGCAGCGCGGAACTGGCGGTGATCGAGGCGCGCGATGACGATCCAGTGCAGGGTCTCTGCGGGGTGCTTCCTGCCGACGACGCGTATCTCGTCAGCATCAAGTTCCGCGACTACCCGGATTGCGAATGCTGGGAACGCGGCCGGTGCGTCATCAAGACCGATATCCACGCCGGGAAAACTTATCTGTACGATCTCAAGCGCGATCCGCGCTATGTGATCGACAAGCCGTTTCACTCGCTCTTTTTCTATTTGCCCCGCTCGGCGCTCGACGACGTCGCCAGGCAGGCCGGTGCGCCGCTCATTGGCGAACTTGCCTATCGGCCCGGCGTCGGCCACGACGATACGATTGTCCGTCACATCGGATCATCGCTGGGGGAAGCGCTGCGCCGGCCGGACGAGGCCAACCAACTATTCGTCGATCACGCGATGCTCGCGGTCACCGCGCATGTCGCCCAAACCTATGGCGGACTGCGGCGAAGCGCCGAACTGTGCCGCGGCGGACTTGCGCCGTGGCAGGTGAAGCGCGCTTGCGAGAAGCTCGAATCCGATCTGGGCGGGAAAATTTCGCTGGACCGGATCGCGGCGGAATTCGATCTTTCGGTCAGCCATTTTTCGCGCGCGTTCCGTGTCTCGACCGGGCTGCCGCCGCACCGATGGCTGCTGCGCCAGCGCGTAAATACGGCAAAACAATTGATGGGCGTGCGCGACCTGCCGCTGTCGGAGATCGCGATATCTGCGGGCTTCGCCAACCAGAGCCATTTCACGCGGGTGTTTTCCCAGACGGTCGGCGTCAGCCCGGCGGCATGGCGGCGCGAAGCGCTGGGCGCGCCGGAAAGCGACAGCTGACCATTTTGTTTTGTCGCATTTTCTTCACGCGAACCGATGTTCACTTCGCTTGATAACGCTTTGCCGGGTCAACGGCGTTTCTTCTGGGCGACCGCGTAGGTGGCGCATCGTGCCGCGAACATCTCGTCCGGCGGATGGCCGATGCCTTCAGCGAGATTTTTGGGATGGAAGGCCGCCTCGTCGCATGCCTGGTTGGCTTCGACGCCGGTGATCACGATCGTTCCCAGCCGCAACGCTTCGCGCGCGTCCTCGTCGGGCCACCGGATGGTAACATCCATGACGGGATCGCCGGGACGGTCGAGCAGCGCCATCACGCTGAATCTGATGTCGCGGGCCGCGATTCGGGCATCGAGGTCGCGGTACAACAGATCGGCGGGTTTCGCTGTGGTTTCGGCTTGCTTGGCTTCTTCGCCCACCGGCATCACCTTGAACTTGATGAAGCGCGTCTCGCCTTTTGCATTGGTCGCAGGAAAGGCATGCACGCCCCAATAGGTCGTGCGGGCGAAGCTTGCGGGCAGCGGATGCGCGGCGATGTAGTCTGCCTGACGCCGCGTCTCGGGATGGCGGGCGGAGAAGGCAGCGATCGTCTCTTCGACCGGCGTACGGTTCGGCTCCTGAATTCGCGCCTTCAGGTAAGCCAGCATCTGGTCGAGCGTCCCGGCAGAATGGATAGGCGCGCTGTGCGTGAAAATCTCCGAACGCTGGCCGTTGCTACCGAGTCGGAACGTGAAGCCGCGAAGGTTTGTGTCCGTGGCTTCGAGCGAGAAACACGCCAGCACGCGCGACGGTTTGGTGAAGCTGCGGGATTTCGTGAGGTCCCGCGCCTGGTCCGAGGGCGCATAGGTTCCCCGTACGCATCGGCCCGAGGCGAAGCTTGCGCGAACGCTCGGAGGCAGGCCGGCTGCCGCCTTCAGGGCGCGGATGATGGATGCGGGCTTGGCAGCTCCGCTGGGAAACTTGGGCAGAATGCGACCTTGGGCTCGAGCGCTGGGGCCAAGCTTTTCGCGCAAGACGCGCCAGCCGTCTTTCCCGAAGGTATCATGTCTTGTCCGATTCCGCGGCAAAGTTGCCGCGGATCGGTATCCCTTTCCGCTAGAACTTCAAATTGGCAAACGCCCGCACGCCGATGCCCGGCATCAGAACCTGGTCCTTGGTGTAGGAGACGTGGTTGCGGATGTTCTCGTTCAGGAGATTATTGCCGACGAGGCCGACCGTCATTTCCCGTGCGCCGAACCAGGATGGATCGAGCTTGGTCCGGTAGCTGACTTCCGCCTTCAGCAGATTGTAGCCTGCGGTCGGCGTCTCGCCGATCGGGGCGATGTCGTTCTGCGCAAACGCATGCAGCAGGTTGATCCGCGTCAACCAGTTGGCGTCGCGCCAGAACAGCCCGCCTCCGGCGCGCACCGGCGGAATGCGCGGGACGTTGCTCCCGTCGGCGAAGGTAGCGCGCACCACGTCGAACTGGTTTTCGATGCCCCAGATGCCGCCATGGAGCGGGCCGATGTCGAGCTGGCTCTGGAACTCGCCGCCGCGAAACGTGGCGTCGCGTTGGGAATAGATCGCCTGGTTCAGTTCGAGCGGAGCGGCCGGATCGGCGGGGCTCACACAGGCGACATCCTCGCAGGTGTTGCCGGTGAGGCGGCGGTAAATGAAGCCGTTGAATTTGGTGTAGTAGGCGGTGGCTTCGAACCGGAATGGTCCCGTCGCTTTGCGCAATCCTACCTCGACCGTCTTGGCGGTCTCTAAGCCGAGATTGGGGTTGCCGATATCGAAGGTGCAGGTGGCGTCGTGTCCGCCGCGCGAAAAAAATTCCGCGGGCTTCGGCGCGCGCTCCACATATTGCGCGGTGATGCTGGCCACCAGTTCGCCCGGCAGATTCTGGATCAACCCGATGCTCGCGCTCCTCGGCGTGAAATTCAGGTTGCGCGCGACCGGCGGCCCGATACCGCCGGGATTGGCGTTGAGGTCGAACAGGTCGGGGATGAACGAGGGCGTCGTGCCGCTGAGGCTGACATGCTCGATGCGGCCGGCGATCTGCGCCTTCGTGGTCTCGCTGAACTTGAACTCGTTGAACGAGTAGCCGGCGACCTTGGTGTTCTTGTTCGGATCCCACAGGCCGTTGAGCGGGCTGCCCGGATCGTCCGGGCTCGGCGCCGTCAGTTGCTGGTGGCTGGCCTGCAGGCCGAAGGCGGACGTCACCGCGGCAAAGCGCGCGTTGAACGGCGTCAGCTGCACCTCGACGCGGCCTTCCTGCTCCTTGCTGGTAAAGGTCTGCCGCACGCCTGATGACGACAGGTCGGCGGGATCGGCCAGCCCGATCTCGTTGTGCTTGTAGTCGGTCGCAGCCGCCCAGAACCTGACGGCATCGATTGCTGCTGCATCGGGGCGATACTCGCCCTTGGCCGAAAACTTGGTTTGGCGCGCGTCGATGCGGGTCTGGTGATCGGCGCCGTCGATGCCGGGAATGCGATAGAGCGAATCGTTCTGCGTGATCGCGGCGCCAATGAAGCCGCCATGGAAGATGTAGGAGCCGCCGACGGATGCGCCGTCGGCCTGCGACGCCGAGTTCGGCTGCCTGCCATTCACCGGCCGCGTCTGGTCGAACAGATAAGGATAGCCGGGAATGCTGTAGTCGCCGGCCTTGCGGCCATAGGCGTCGGCGTGAACCGCAAAATTGCCGCCGCCGGAATCGAGCAATATGCCGCCTTCGACGCCGCGATCGGCCGAGCTGAAAGCTGTCCGCGTCTCGACATTGACGCAAGCAGCCGACTGCGCGCTGGCCAGCGGCGCCTTCGCCGGCAGGCCGTACGTTTGAAAAGGCGCCGCCGGGCAGGCGGGCAGGGCCTCCGGAACGCGGTTGTTGGTGGCGCTGACGACGCCGCCGATCGAGGTTGAGCCGTAGCGCAGCGCCGCGGGACCGCGCACCACTTCGATCTGGTTGGTGGCGAGCGGATCGATCGGCACGAAATGATCCTCACCGAGGTCGGAGACGCCGCCGGCGCCGGTGCCGTTCTCGACGATGCCGACGCGATTGACGTCGAGGCCGCGGATGATCGGCCGGCTGGAGGCGCCCGGCGCAAAGCTCGAGCCGGTGATCCCGGGCTTCGAGTTTAGCAGATCGCCGAGCGTCGCGCCGCCGGAACGGCGGATTTCCTCGTTCGGCACGACGGTCACGGTCGCGAACTGATCGGTGACAACGGGTAGCACGCCTTGTTGGGGCGGCGGGGCAACGGCTTGCGGTTCTGCCGCCGGTTGCCGGTTCTGGCCGGGCGCGGCGCGTGCGACCCGCGCCGGTGTGCGCGAAGGCACCGCCGGCTTTCGCCGCACGATCGGGCTTGGCGCCGTTACGGTGATCTCAGGCAGTGCTGTTGCTGCTGCAGGCGCGCTTTGCGCCATCGCCCCGTCGGCCATCGCGCATAGCAATAGCCCGCTTGCTCCACCGAAATGGAACGCTCGTTTCTTCCTGGATGTCATTGTCCCGATCCTGATTCCGTCGATGCGCGACGGATCGATTCCGATTTTCCCTCAGGCCGATCTGCCGCAGACGCGGCGATCCCCATGGGATGTTCATCAATCAATCGAAGTCAGGAGGCAGGAGGCGCGCGGGACTGGAACGCAGGATGGAACGCGCCGAGATGCGCGAACTCGGCACCGGTGGTCAGATGCGGCAGCTCGGCCGCCTGCGGCAGCTCGAGATGCGGCGGCGTGGCGAACAGCAAGTTGTTGGCCAGCGCGAGCACGGCGCAGATCGCGCAGTCGGTGCTTTGCCCGTCGGTGCCGTGGTCGGCCGGCGGCTGGACGGCCGCTTCGGTCAACCCGCCCTGAATGGTCGGCGCGGCGCGGGCGATGTCGGCGTGAAAATGCCCGAACGACAGCGCGAACTGGATCGCGAGCGCCAACAGCGCCAGCCGCGAGCCCGACTTCACGTGTTTTCGGAACCAGTTCATTCGGGGCCGTCGTCTCCAATGTTATATTATAACATCGGAAGGGAGCGACGATGTCAACTGCGGGTCAGCCCGCTCCGGCGAAACGATCGCTGATGTGAGCGAAGCGCAACGCGGCCGCCTTATGGGATCGGGGTGCATGGCCGATATCCTGTCCGCTATTCCCTGACAAAAGCGCCATACTCGGGAATGAACTTGAACGGATTCTGATAAGCTCTGCGCAACGCGTCTCTTTCGGAAATCAGAAAAGGCAGCTGCGACTTCAAGCCGCGAGTCACAAGGTCGGTCGTCATCTCAATGGTGATTTCACGCCATCGAACGCCCGCGCCGAAGGCTTGCTCAAGTTGATCCGGGCCAACAATCCTCAAGTTCGCTGAATTATTGGCGTCAGAGAAGGTAACCACAGTCGGAAATTCGTTGGCAGTCAATTCCCACTTGCGTTGCAATCCCGGCAACGAAGCCAATTGGCGACTCATATCCAGCAGTTTGAAGTGGGTCGGCACGATGCGAAGAGGGAAGTTGCCATCCGTTGCATACTTTCCCGACTTCAGGAGCGCCACCAGGCTGCGCTGCCCGCCCAGATCGACGTAGACCGCCTCTCCCAAAGCGTCGTACCTGGATCGGATTGACGTCTGGCAGAAATCTCATCTGCTTGCTGGCCGGAATTCGATGACGCTTGAGCCAGAGTGCAGCTTGCCGTCCACCTCGACATTGACGGTCATCCGATATCGACAGGCGTATGTCAGATACGAGAGCGTCTATAAGATGACCGCTATCGCAATCGCGGCGACAGCTATTCCCAGCCCCTTCATGCGGTGTGTTTCGCTCCGTCCCGTGATTCGCCGCGCAGGCTATCACCAAGGTCGGAAGCTGGCTAACCAGAGATTGTGCCGCAGAGCTACCGCCCCTCGCGCACCCAGGTCGCCGCGAACGCGCCGAGCAGCAGCAACAGCCCGACCAGCCCCGCAAACATCGGCAGCACGCCGACGCCCTTGACCACGCTGGCGTCGCGCATCTTGACGCCCATCCAGCCGTCGCCGTGGAAGATGCCGGAGGCGCGGACCGGCACCACGCGCGGGAGATCGATGCTGCCGCCGTCGGCCACGCGGCGGGCGTCGCCGCCGGTCGCCTGCGCCAAGGGTTTTAGCATCTCGGTGGTGGACGTGACTTCGGAAAATTCCCTGGGGTTGGTCGGTCCGACATTGATCAGCGCCTTCAGTGCGCCGTCGGTCGCCTGCCACAGCCCGAGTTCGTTGGCGGGAAGCGTAGAGCGCCAGGTGCCCGGCTCGCTGGCGGTCAGCTCGAGTTCTTTCGTCGTTCCGCTCGGCGAGGTCACCGTCACCGGCGGCACGTTGTCGGCCATGGTCTGGCGCAGCACCACGAGGTCCTTGCCCTGGATCTGCAGGCGCAGCGCCTCTTCATCCAGGTCCGGCTGCTTCATCAGCCAGTGCGACATCCGCCGCAGCAAATCGAGATGCGGTCCGCCGCCCTCATAGCCGCGCGCCCATAGCCAGATATGGTCCGACAGCAGGAGCGCGACGCGGCCTTCGCCGAAGCGCGACAGCAGCAGCAGCGGCTTGCCGTCGGCGCCGGTCATCACGGGCGAGCCGATCGCGTTGCGGGTATCGACCGTGCGAAAGAAGCGGCTCCAGCGCGGCGGCTCGCTGGCGGAGCCTTCGAGGCCGCGCGTCACCGGATGGCGTTTGCCGGCGTCGCTGATGTGCGCATAGAACGGCTTTTCGGTCACCCCGACCGGCTCGGCCGGCAGCACGGAGTCGAGCGGCGTACGCCAGATGCTGGTCGTGGAGGCGTAGTCCGGGCCGGCCGAGACCAGCACCGCGCCGCCGGCGCGGACGTAGCGCGCCATGTTGTCGAAATAGGGGATCGGCAGCACGCCCTGGCGGGCGTAACGGTCGAAGATGATCAGCTGGAATTCGTTGATCTTCTGCTGGAACAACTCGCGGGTCGGAAACGCGATCAGCGACAATTCGTTGATCGGCGTGCCGTCCTGCTTCTCCGGCGGCCGCAGAATCGTGAAATGCACGAGGTCGATGCTGGCGTCGGACTTCAACAGGTTGCGCCAGGTGCGTTCGCCGGAATGCGGCTCGCCGGATACCAGCAGCACGCGCAGCTTGTCGCGCACGCCTTCGATGGCAACGACGGCGCGGTTGTTGACCAGCGTCAGTTCGTTCTCGAGCGGCGAGGCCTCGATCTCGACGATATTCGACCCGGCATGCTTGATGTCGACCTCGACATTCGACGTCTGCCCGCTGACGAGATTGCGCTCGCTGATCACTTCACCGTCGCGGCGGATCACGACCTTGGCGCGCTGGCCGGAAACGCCCTGGTCGTCGAGCCGGTAGGTGATGGTCTGCGGCTGGCCGACGATCCCGAAGCGCGGCGCCGCCGTGATCGCGATACGGCGGTCGCGCTCGTCCTTGCGCCCGGTGACGAGCGCATGCACCGGGGCCTGGAAGCCGAGGGCGGCGGCATTGGCGGGAATGTCGTGCACCCGGCCGTCCGTGATCATGAACGCGCCGGCGACGCGGTCGACCGGAACGTCCGACAGCGCCGAGGCCAGCGCGCCGAACAGTTTTGTCCCGTCGGTTTCGCCGTCGGCCTGTCCGGCCTCGACCACGCGCACTTCGAGTCCCTTGATCTTCTTCAGCGTGTCGACCAGCGCCTCCTGCGCCTTCGCCGTCTCCTGGTTGCGCGTGCCAAAATTCTGGCTCGGGCTCTTGTCGATCACGACGGCGGCGACCGAGGACAGCGGCTCGCGGTCCTCGCGGGTGAAGGAGGGGTTGGCGAGCGCCAGCAAAATCAGCGCCAGCGCCGCGACGCGCACGGCGGCCCCGCGGGCGCGCCCGAGCAGCAGGACGACCGCGATGACGCCGATCGCGGCCAGCGCGGTCCACAGTACGATGGTCGGGACGAGCGGGGTGAACGCGATGCCGTATTGCATGTGCTATTGTCCCAGCCGTTCGATCAGCGCCGGCGCGTGCACCTGGTCGGCCTTGTAGTTGCCGGTCAGGGTGTACATCACGATGTTGACGCCGGAGCGGAACGCGAATTCGCGCTGGCGCGGCTCGCCCGGCGTCAGCGGCAACATCGGCTGTCCGTCCGGCCGGTGCGCCCAGGCGCCGGCCAGATCATTCGAGGTGATGATGATCGGCGAGACGCCGTCGCCGCCGCGCGCCGGGCGCGAGGCCGCCTCGTCGTCGTCCTCGCGCGGCAGCGTCTCGACCCAGGTCTGGCCCGAGGTGAAGCGGCCGGGGAAGTCGCGCAGCAGGTAAAACGTCTTGGTCAGCACGTGCTCGCGCGGCACCGGCTCCAGTTCGGGAACGTCGAGCGAGGAAAGAATCTGCCGCAGCGTCTGCATGCCCGGCGTCTGTGCCGCGCCGTTCTCGCCCGGCGGCGCCTCGACCGCGTCGCGGGTGTCGAACAGCACGGTGCCGCCCTGTTTCATGTAGGCATCGATCCGGTTGATGGCATCCTGCGGCGGCTTCGGCGCGCCCGGCACCACCGGCCAGTAGATCAGCGGAAAGAACGCCAGTTCGTCGCGCGCGGGATCGATACCGACGGGATCGCCGGCCTCCAGCGCGGTGCGCTGCGCCAGAAACAGCGTCAGCCCGGCCATGCCAGCCTTAACGATGGAATCGACGTCGGCATTTCCCGTCACGACATAGGCAAGTCGGGTCTGCGACACCGCCTTGATGGCGAACTCGTCATTACCTGGATTGACTTGATTACCTGGACTGACTTGGCCTTGATTAGTGCCTTGGGCGCGCGTCGGCGAAGGCGCGAGCGTGCCCGCCGCCAGGACCAGCGCCAGCAGAACGGCCGCCGTCGCCGAGCGCCGCCGCCACAGGCCGGCGAGCCCCGCGCCGAGCACCGCGACCACGATCGCATCAAGCAGGAACAGCAGCAGTGAGGACGACAGCAGGATGCCGCGCAGATCGCGCGGTTCGGCGTTGGTGTAGGTGGCGCGCTGCGCCCGCAGCGCGGACGTATCCAGCGGCGCGATGCGGTCGGCCGCGGCCAGCGTGTTGACAGCGATCGGGCCATCGGCGGGGCCGTAGAAGCCCGGCGGATGATCCAGCGTGGCGCGATCGCGGTAATCCGCGGGCATCGGCTTGGCGGTCGAGGGCGGGGGTCCGAACGCGCCAAAGCCATCGAGCGTGCGCAGCGGTGCTACCGTCTCGACATTGGTCGTCTCGCTGGCGACGCCCGCGCCCGGCTTCGACGTATAGCCGGACATGTCGACGATCCGCCGCAGCATCTCGACGAAACTGCCGGACATCGGCAGGTCCGACCAGCGCGAGTCGGCGCCGACATGGAACAGGCTGACGATGCCCTTGCCGCGATGCTCGCCCGTCACCAGCGGCGTGCCGTCTTCCAGCGACGCCCAGGTCTTGGTGGCGAGCACCGCGTCCGGCTCGGCCAGCACCTGACGGTTGATCGTGATGTCTTTCGGCACGGCGAGGCCCGCGAACGGACTATCGGCGGCGAAGGAGGCCAGATGCTGCGGCTTTTCCCAGGTCAGGCTGCCGCCGAGGATGCGGCCGCCGCGGCGCAGCTTTACCGGCACCAGATCGTCATCGGCCTGCGCCAGGCGAGGGCCGGCGAACCGCACCAGCACGCCGCCCTGGTCGATCCACGCGTTGAGACGTTCGCGGATTTCCGGCGACAGCGTGCCTACATCGGCAAGCACGATCATCGGCAGACGTTGATCGAGGAATTGCGCGATCACCTGTTGCGCCGCGCCGCGGTCGCCCAGTCGCACGTCGGCGAACGGCGCCAGCGCGCGGGTCAGATAGAAGGTCGACGCCAGCAGCGGCTGGGCAGTGTCGCTGGTCGCGCCGGTGACGACGCCGACCGCGCGCCGCCGCCATCTCTTGTCGAGCAGTTGCACCGCGCCGGCCGACCGTTCGCCGGCAATCTCCAGCCGCGAAATGTCGTTGCGCAGTTCGACCGGCAGGTCGAACGCCGCTTCGCTCTCGCGATCCTGCATGCCGAAAGCGTAGCGCGCTTCGCCGATCGGCGCGCCCTTGGCGTCGATGGCGCGGACCACGCCGGCGGCGACGCCGGTGGTCGCGCGCAGCACCTTGACCGTCATCTTGGCCGCAGCGTTCTCGGCGGCGACCAGTGCCTGTGTTGGAACCGCGCCGCCTTCGAACAGCGTCAGCTTGCGCTCGCCGATGGTCTTGGCGAGAGTCTCGACGAATTCAGCGCCTCGTCCGGTGTCGACACCGTCGGATAGCCACGCGATCTCGGCATCGCCGGTCGCCTTCAGGAAACGGTCGAGGGCCGTGAGCGTGTCGACCCGATCGACCGAATACGGCTTCGGCGAGATCTGGCGCAGCGCGACCCGCGCAGTGCCGGCCGGCATCAGCGTGATGTCGCGCGCGGTCTCGGACAATGGAACCAGCGCGACACCGCGGCGGTCGTTGTCGGCGTTGGCGATCAGTTCATCCGCGGCCTTGACCCGTGTGTCCCAGCTTGCGGCTGCGCTCCAGCCGTCGTCGAGCAGAATTACCAGCGGCGCGTTGCTGCCGCCGACGCCGGTCTGCGGATTCCAGATCGGGCCTGCGGCGGCCAGGATGACGAGCGCGGCAGCCGCAAGCCGCAGCAGCGTCAGCCACCATGGCGTGCGCGACGGGGTTTCTTCCCTGGGGCGGATGTCGAACAACAGACGCGTCGGCGGAAATTCGATCCGCCGCGGCCGCGGCTGCATCACGCGCAGCAGCCACCACAGCACCGGCAGGCTCAGCAGGCCCAGCAGCAGCAGCGGTTGCGCGAAGGTGAGGGGAAGCCCTGCGATCATGCGCTGCGCCCCGCCTTGACGGTTGAGCCGCCCGGGCCGCCCTTGGCTGCCATCATGCCCGAATGCAGGAACAGCAACAGTTCGGCGGCCGAACGGCTGGTGGTGTGGGTCGAGAACAGCCAGTTGAGCCGGTTGGTTTCGCGGCGGATCTCGTCGCGATGCAAGGCGACGCGGGCGACATAGTCGCTGGCCCAGCTCTCGGCGCGGCCGGCGATGACGACGCCAAAGCCTTCAGGCTCGACGAATTCGACACGGCCCGAATAGGGAAAGGTTTCTTCGGCGGGATCGACGACCTGGATCAGCGAACCATGGGCGCCGGAGGCGGAAAGCCCTGAAAGCATCGTCCTGATCTCGCTCATCGGCGACCACAGGTCCGACAGCACGACGATTTCGGCCAGCGCCGACGGCACGAAGGACGGCGGCAGGCTGGCGCGCGCCGTGTCGTCATGCAGCAGCACCTGCGCCATCTTGTCGATCACGTTGCGGTTGGCGGTCGGGCTCATCAGGCCGGGAATGCCGACGCGTTCGCCGCCGGATACCAGCAGCTCGGCGAGTGCGAACGTCACGATCAGGCCGCGCTCCAGCTTGGAGTCGCGCGCGCCCTTGGAAGCGAACGCCATCGACAGCGAACGGTCGGGCCACAGCCACACGGTGTGGGCGGCCTCCCATTCCTGCTCGCGGACATAGAGATGATCGTCGCGCGCCGAGCGGCGCCAGTCGACGTTCTGCGACGGTTCGCCGGAGACGAAGCGGCGATATTGCCAGAAGCTCTCGCCCGCGCCGGCGCGGCGCCGGCCATGCAGGCCATGGATGACGTTGGCCGCGATACGGCGGGCTTCGAGCACGAGACGGGGAAGCGAAGCGGCGAGCGTTCGGCTTTCGCCATCTGCACGTCGGATTGCTAGAATCTCCCTGGTCTCGTGGCTGGTCTCAGCGGCCATCAACCGATCCGCGTCTTCAATTGCTTGATCACGTCGGGAATGGTGCGGCCTTCCGCGCGCGCCGAGAAGGTCAGCGCCATGCGGTGCTTGAGGATCGGTTCGGCGAGATCGAGCACGTCGTCGATCGAGGGCGCGAGGCGGCCATCGAGCAGCGCACGGGCGCGTACCGCCAGCATCAGCGACTGGCTGGCGCGGGGACCTGGTCCCCAGGCGATCAGCTTGTCACCGCCTTCGGGGTCAGGCCGCGCGGCGCGCACCAGCGACAGGATGGCTTCGACGACGCTGTCGCCGACCGGCAGACGGCGAACCAGGCGTTGTGCGGCGATCAGGATTTCCGCGTTCATCGAAGCCTTGGCGATCGTCTCCTCGGCGCCGGTGGTCTCGAACAGGATGCGTCGCTCGGCGTCGCGGTCTGGATAGTCGACATCGATCTCCATCAGGAAGCGGTCGAGCTGCGCCTCTGGCAGCGGATAGGTGCCTTCCTGCTCCAGCGGGTTCTGCGTGGCGAGCACATGGAACGGCTTGGGGAGGTCATGCCGCGCGCCTGCAACGGTGATGTGCTGTTCCTGCATGGCTTGCAGCAGCGCCGATTGCGTGCGGGGGCTGGCGCGGTTGATTTCGTCTGCCATCAGGAGCTGCGCAAACACTGGTCCGGAGATGAAGCGGAACGAGCGCTTGCCGGATTGGCTCTCATCCAGCACCTCGGCGCCCAGGATGTCCGAGGGCATCAGGTCCGGCGTGAACTGGATCCGCTTGGCGTCGAGCCCGAGCGTGGTGCCGAGCGTCTCAACCAGCTTGGTCTTGGCGAGGCCGGGCACTCCGATCAGCAGCGCATGGCCGCCGGACAGGATCGTCACCAGCGTGTTTTCGATCACCCGGTCCTGGCCGAAGATGACGGTGGAGATCGCTTCCTTGGCGGCGCGAATTTGTCCGGCGACCTGTTCGGCCGAGCGGACGATCGCATCTTCCAGTTTCTCGACGCCGTCTGCGCTGGCCATCTGTTTCTCCTTGATCGTCTCATGACTCCGCGGGTTGCGTCATCATGCCACCAGCCTCATGCTAAACTTGTGCAAAGGCCATGTATTCGTTGAATTAAACTATCCCCACATTATCGGCATTTCGGGGTATGAACGGCATCACGTTATGGCGACTTGATCCGCATTCTTACGGACCAGATCGTCAGGAACACGTATCTGAAGACGTGCACCAATCGTGCCAGACCGAGGGGGCGGAGAGTCAGGGCAAACAATGGCGAAGCAAGGGCAAACCACCAGCCAGGGTCTGGAAGGGCTAACCGTCGCAGCCCGGGAAGCTTCCAACGCTAGGCCGGGCGAAAAGGGGCTTCCGCCGGTGCATCTTTGGAATCCGCCGTTCTGCGGCGACCTCGACATGCGAATCGCAAGCGACGGAACCTGGTTCTACTTGGGCACGCCAATCGGCCGGCCGGCGCTGGTGCGCCTGTTCTCGACCATCCTCAAGCGCGAAGACGGCAAGCACTTTCTCGTGACGCCCGTCGAGAAGGTCGGCATACGCGTCGACGACGCGCCGTTCCTGGCGGTCGAGATGCAGACGGAAGAGGACGGCGAACGCGGCCGGCTCTTGCGCTTTCGCACCAATGTCGACGACTGGGTGCCATGCGACGCCGGACATCGCTTGAGATTCGAGATGGCCGCCGATGGCGGGCTGACGCCCTATCTTCACGTCCGCGCCGATCTGTGGGCAAAAGTGACCCGCGCGCTCTACTACGATCTGGTTGACATGGGGGAAGAGCGGGTGGTCGATGGCCAGCCGATGTTCGGCATCGAATCCGGTGGTGCGTTCTTTACGATGGCGGACGCGAAGCAGGTGAGGGACGCGGTTTGAACGAGCCGATACTGAAAAAGATGCAGACGGCTCCGATCGACGCGGCGCAGTTTTTCACGCGCAGCCAGTCGCGACTGAATTTCGACGTGCCGCCCGGCCTGGTCGATCCGAATATCATTCCGAGAACCGGCGACTCCGGTAACGATCGTATGCTGGAGATCGTGGCGCAGGAGCAGCCGGTGCGGCCGGCGGCGGTGCTGATCCCGGTGGTCGATCACCCCGAGCCGACGGTATTGCTGACGCAGCGCTCGCCGCACCTGTCGAGCCATGCGGGCCAGATTTCCTTCCCCGGCGGCAAGATCGACGCGACCGATGCCTCGCCGCTCGACGCAGCCTTGCGCGAGGCGGAGGAGGAAGTCGGCCTCAAGCGCGACTTCATCGAGCCGATCGGCTATCTCGATCTCTATGGAACCGCATTCGGGTTTCGCATCCTGCCGACGGTGGCGCGGGTCAAGCCCGGCTTCAAGCTGACGATCAACGAGGGCGAGGTGGTCGACGCCTTCGAGGTGCCGCTGGCGTTCCTGATGAACCCGGAAAACCATCAGGTCCATTCCAAGGAATTCCGCGGCTTGGAGCGATCCTATTACGCCATGCCGTTCGCCGAGCGTTATATCTGGGGAGCGACGGCAGGTATCCTGCGCGTGCTGTATGAGCGGATTTATCTCGCATGATCCGTCCAGTCCTGACCGAAATCGGAATCTTCCTGATTCCGTT